>DASSUE010000216.1:0-23884 GCA_035707305.1 Gemmatimonadales bacterium | reverse complement strand
GCGTGGTGCAAGCGGATCGCGGCATCACCACGGAGATGGCTAGAGGTCGAGGATGGAGTTGTCGCGCTGGGGCTCTTTGATGAGACGCGCCCGCCGCAGATTACGCACGGTGTCTGCGAGGAATGCACTGAGAGCCTTCATCAGACCCTGGAAGGCAGCCGTGACCACCCGGTTCTAGGGGCGTTGTAGCCGGTCCGGCGCAACCGAACCTGCGCCTGCGCCAAGTGGCTTCACGAGGCGGCCTACACCGTGGTGAGGCAATTCATGAGCTCCACCCGGTGCACCGGCCGGCGTTCGAGGGGAGTGCGAGGTACGGCCTAGAGGACTAGGTCCATCCGGCTCAGGAATCCGCGTGCCGTAGCGCTCGAGATGGAGGCGTCTCATTCCGTTCACCGCCTCGCAAATCCTGACGCGCATCCTCCTCGTCTTTTGGGCGAGTTGGTTCTCGATCGTCTGTTCATCCAACGCGGCCGATGCGCTGCGTGAAGCAGGCGTACTCCCGCTCCATTTTTCGTTCTATTCGGGAAATTTCGATCTCATTGCCGATTCGGTCGCTCTGTATGCCGTCCCGCGCGCGGGTGCGGCCATCCTGTACTCTCTCGTGCTGATCGTTCAACTGGGTGCCGCCTCCCTGTTCTGGCGCGCGAGCCTGGAGCCGTGGCCGCTCTCTCCTCACGCCCAGCCCAGGATCCTCCATCCGTTCGTCGTCGGCATCGCGCTGTTCGCCGGCTTTGTGCTGTTCGACGAGGTTCTCGTCGTCTACCGCCGCCTGCCCGGCCTCGAGACGACGCACCTTGTGGTCCTTTGCGCACTCCTTCTTTCCCTATTGGTCATTCGGGCACTCGGTAAGCATGGAGAAGCAGCCTCATGACCCACCCTCCGTCACCCGCGCCGCTGGGAACTCGCCTTCGTGCGGGGGCGCTAGGGATAGCACTCAGCGGGCTCGCCAGCTACCTCGCGTGGCGCAACCTGAGGCACGAGACACTCGCCGGCTGGATCTTCTGGGTGCCGATCACCGTGTGGCTTCTCACTATGGCCTTACTCTCGTGGTGGGCTGCCCTCAGGGGCGCGGAGCCGACTACGCGGGCACGCATCGGGCAGAGCTGGCGAATCGGCTGGATCACAGGTGGGCTCGGCCTCGTGCTCGGCTTTGTCGGGCCCCTTCTTGTCACGCCGAAGGCGAACCTGGGTCCACTCCTGGGCATCTTGATTACCGGCCCGGCGGGATTCGTTCTTGGGGCACTCGGGGGAGCCGTGGTTGGAAGCCACGCCAATCGCAGGTGACGCACTTGCCCAGTACTGTGGAGTTGCGGGGAACCACGCAGTAGTCGCCCTCAGAGGAGGCTCTCAATCGAGCGTGCTATCACTGGCCCCGACGGGCGCACCTGGACGTTTCGCCTTCGGCCGGAAGTGCGTAAGGAGGAAGCGGCCACCCACGTCACGTTACTCATCGAAGCGGGTGGCGAATGCCGGGTTGTCTCCTGCCTCCGGTCGGAATGGGAAAGTGATGCGCCAGATCTGGCGGGGCTGCTGGCCCGCGCCGTACCCGGCGGCGCCTCGCGCCAGCAGGGAGAGCGGCCCATGGGAGGCCCGTGGGACCCGGATGACTGAGGGCTCGCGTTGCGAAGTCGGACCCGAGGTGCTAGTTCAAGGACAGTTGCGCGCCTAGGGAGCTTCCTATGCAGCTGACGTTATCGGACCGCGATGCCGAGGTTCTCCACGGGTTATTGCGGGACTATCTGCCCGACCTGCGACGTGAAGTCGCCCGCACCGACCGCCATGACCTCCGGCACATGCTGGTAGAGCGCCAAGATCTCGCGGAGCGGCTGTTGGAGCAGCTGCCCTCTCGCATCGTGCCATAGCTGAGTTCACATCGGCGTATAGGCCGGGCCAATCGCCCGCAGCGGATGCGCAGGATGTCGAGAGGCTTTCTCGCCGAGCGGAGGGTCCGCAGAGGCTGGAGCAACGTGCCGTGAGGATAGTAAGAGCGTACGCTGCTCAGTACCCGGATCCCATTATGGTGCACGCCGGCGACCGAGTGCGGGTCGGTGCGGACGACCCTGAGTTTCCGGGATGGCGGTGGTGCACGGGTCCCGATGGGCGCCAGGGATGGGTCCCGCAGCAGTTGCTGCAGCTGCAGGACTCCTATGCGACGGTACGTGGGGATTACACAACTCAGGAACTCAGCGTGGCCGCTGGAGCAGAGGTCGTGGTCCACCGCGTACTTGCGGGCTGGGTCTGGGTCAGTGTCCAGGATGGTCAAGCCGGCTGGGTTCCTCAAACCTGCATCGCGGGACAGTGATCGACGGCGCAGGTCTGACCCGGCAACGCAAGTACCTCAGACAGGTCCCCTCGCATGAAACTCAAGGCAGTGCTGACAGCCTCCGCGGTCTACCTCGGCGTCCTTGGCATTGGGTTCATGCTCGCCCCCCAGCAGATCGGCATAGACGCCGTTCCACCCGATGCCTCACCCGCGCTGCTCTCCTATCTCCGAATCTTCGGCGGCCCGATGGTCGGGATTGCAGTCATGAACTGGCTGGTGCGGAGTGCGGAGCCGTCTGCGGCACTCGGCGCCATTGTCCTTGGCAATATCGTTGGGTTTGCTTGCGTGACTTCGATGGATATATGGGGGGTCTTCAGCGGCGGGGCCCGCCCCGTGGCAAAGCTCTTCCTTGTGATTCATCTGCTTATGACCGTGGCATTCGTGGTGGCCTGGCGGGCTGCCGTGCGCGCCCAGCAAAACCACTGAGCCGTCCTCGGAAGGACAAAGCTTATGGACAAGCCTTCCCGACGTCGCCTTGCCGTCTTCGCAGTACCAATGGTGATCGGGCTCCTCACTGCTCAACGCGCGGCCCCGCACGTCCGAACCGTCGATTTCCTGCTGCTCTTCGCGAGCGGAGTCATTTTCGGGGTCAGCCTCATGGGCCTCATCCAGGCGTGGCGAGCGCAGGGTCCAGAGCGGAGATCTACGACCGGTTGAAGGATCGTGAGCGGCATGAGGGCGGAGGCGAATAGCACCGCCTGACACCCATTTCGGGCCGCACATACGCGTGTCGATTTGACCCCTACCCATTCGACGTAAGGGTGTCCACCCACGGTCGCTAAAAAGGAAACACCCGTGAAGATCACCGTCGAGGCTGTCGTAAAGGCCAAGCTCAAACAAGTCTGGGATGCCTGGAACAATCCGCCGGAAATCAAGCAGTGGAATAGCGCCCAGGATGACTGGCACACCACCCGGAGCACCGTCGATCTGCGCGAAGGCGGCCAGTTCCTGTCGCGCATGGAAGCCAAGGACGGCAGTGAGGGCTTCGACTTCGAGGGCACGTACACCCGGATCGTGCCTCACACGACGATCGAATACCGGATGAGCGACGGCCGGGAGGTCAAGGTTGAGTTCGTCGAGCGCGCTGGCGGCGTCCTCGTGAAGGAGACGTTCGACGCGGAGACGGAGAACCCGCCCGAGCTCCAGCGTACCGGTTGGCAGGCCATCCTGGACAACTTCGGCCGGCACGTGGAGGCGAAGGCAGCCACTTAGGCAAACGTCCACCGCGACCTCGCGCTCTTTCGCATTGGCCGGCTCCTTCCCATGTTCGTGGTTGGCCCCGTCGGAGAGTGAGCCAACCATGAAACTGTCCGTCAATGGCGCCCAGCGTGACGTCGACGCGCCGGCCGACATGCCGCTCCTCTGGGTACTGCGCGACCTGCTCGGTCTCACCGGCACCAAGTTCGGTTGCGGGGTGGCGCAGTGCGGCGCCTGTACCATACACCTGGACGGCGCCCCGCTCCGCTCCTGCGTCACACCGGTGTCCGCAGCCGTGGGCAAGGAGATCACCACCATCGAGGGGCTGTCGCCTGATGGAACCCACCCGGTGCAACGCGCTTGGGCTGAGCTGGACGTCGTCCAATGCGGCTACTGCCAATCGGGCCAGATCATGGCTGCCGCCGCGTTGCTGGCCGCCAAGCCCGATCCCACCGACGCCGACATCGATGCGGCGATGAGCGGCAACATCTGCCGCTGCGGCACCTATCAGCGCATCCGGGCCGCGGTGCATCGCGCGGCCGGCGCGACGGCTTGAGGAGGCTTCCCGTGAGCTCCATGACACCAACCCGCCGCGAGTTCCTCAAGACCAGCGCCCTCGTCACCGGCGGCCTGGTCATCGCCTTTGCCGCGCCGGGCGCGAGACGGTTCGGGTGGGCCGAGCCGGCTCCAAGCCGTGCCCCCTTCGCACCCAACGCATTTCTGCGGGTGGGCACCGACGATACCGTGACCGTGCTGCTGGCCCATTCCGAGATGGGCCAGGGCATCTGGACCGCCCTGCCAATGCTGATCGCGGAAGAGCTCGACGCCGACTGGAGCCGGATCAAGGTCGATCATGCGCCGGCGGCGCCGGTCTACGCCCACACTGTGTTCGGGATCCAGATGACCGGTGGATCGACCAGCACCTGGTCGGAGTTCGACCGGTACCGGCAGGCCGGCGCGCTCGCGCGAGCGCTGTTGGTCCAGGCGGCGGCCCAGCGCTTCGGGGTGACGCCGGGCGACTGCCGCACCGAGAACGGCGTGGTGATAGCCGGCACCCGGCGGGCGCGCTACGGTGAGCTGGCCGATGCCGCGGCCAAGCTGTCGGCCCCCAAGACGGTACCGCTCAAGGACCCCACGGACTGGAAGCTCATCGGCAAGCGGACCCGGCGGCTGGATACGCCGGAGAAGATCACCGGTCGCGCCACCTTCGGCATGGACGTACGGTTCGACGGCCTGCTCACGGCAGTCGTGGCCCGGGGACCGGTCTTCGGGGCCAAGGTCAAGTCCTTCGACGCCACGGGGGCCAAGGCCGTGCCTGGCGTGCGCGCCGTCGTGCAAGTGCCGACGGGAGTAGCGGTCCTCGCCGATCACTTCTGGGCCGCCAAGCTGGGGCGCGATGCGCTCAAGGTCGACTGGGACCTGGGCCCCGGCGCCTCACTGGAAAGCGCCGAGCTGCGGGAGCGGTTCAGCAAGCTGGCTCGCACGCGGGGAGCTTCCGCGGCGCGCGCCGGCGAGAGCGGCGCCGCGCTGGCCAAGGCATCGCGAACAATCGAGGCCGAGTACTTCGTGCCCTATCTGGCCCACGCGACCATGGAGCCACCCAACTGCACGGTCAGGATCGACAAGGACAAGTGCGAGGTATGGGCCGGCACCCAGTTCCAGACCCTGGATCAGCAGCTCGCCGCCAAGATCACCGGCTTCAAGCCGGAGCAGATCCAGGTCCATACGCCCTTCCTCGGCGGGGGGTTCGGCCGCCGGGCCAACCCCACCTCCGACTTCGTGACCGAGGCGGTGCACGTGGCCAAGGCCAGCGGCAAGCCGGTCAAAGTGGTCTGGACTCGGGAGGACGACCTCCACGGCGGCTACTATCGTCCCGCCTACGCGCACCGGGCGCGGATAGGACTCGGCGGGGACGGCCTGCCAGTCGCGTGGGAGCACACCATAGCGGGACAGTCGATCCTGGGGGGCACGCCCTTCGAGCCCATGCTGGTGAAGAACGGGATCGATGCAACCTCTGTGGAAGGAGTTAGCGATTCGCCCTATTTCAAGGAGATCCCGAGCTATCGGGTGGAGCTCCACTCGCCCAGAACCGAGATCACCGTTCTGTGGTGGCGCTCGGTCGGCCACAGCCACAACGCGTTCGTCATGGAGAGCCTGATCGACGAGCTGGCGCACGCGGCCCGCAAGGATCCCGTCGAATACCGTCGCCGGCTCCTCCAGAAGCATCCCCGCCATCTGGGCGTGCTCGATCTGGCGGCGGAGAAGTCCGGCTGGGGCCGCACGCTGCCATCGGGACGCGCTCGCGGAGTGGCGGTCCACGAGTCGTTCGGCAGCTTCGCCGCTCAGGTGGCGGAGGTCTCGATGGAAGGCGGACGCATCCGGGTGCACCGCGTCGTCTGCGCCATCGACTGCGGCATCGCCGTCAATCCCGAGGCGATCGCAGCGCAGATGGAGTCGGGCATCGCCTTCGGCCTCGGCGCGGTGCTCCACAGTGCGCTGCATTTCAAGGAAGGCCGGGTCCAGGAGTCCAACTTTCACGATTACCAGGTGCTGCGCCTGAACGAGATGCCGGCGGTCGAGGTCCATATCGCGCCGAGCACCCAGAAGCCTGGCGGTATCGGCGAGGTGGGGGTGCCGCCGATCGCCCCGGCCGTGGCCAACGCCGTGTTCGCGCTCACCGGCCAGCGGCTGCGCGAGCTGCCGCTGCGACCGGCGAAGACCTGAGGAACGCTGATGCGTCCCCTCGTCGTGCTTGGATCGCTGGCGTTGGTCCTCCCACTCGCCGCCTGCGGCCCGCGCCCCACGCCGGAGGAGCGGGCGCAAGCGGTCGGGGCCTTCGCCACAGTGGAAGCAGTGTTCCAGCACCCGCGGTGCCGCAACTGCCACATTTCCGGCGATGCGCCGTTGCAGTTCGACGCCGGCGTGCCGCATGCCATGCGCGTGGTGCGCGGCCCCGAGGGTCACGGCGCTCCGGGGTTGCCGTGCGCCACTTGCCATGGGGATCGCAACCCGCCCGCGAGCTACGGGCCCGACGCGCCACCGGGAGCGCCGCATTGGGGGCTCCCGCCGCCGGAGCACAAGATGGCCTGGATGGGGCTCTCGTCCGCCGAGCTGTGCGCGATGATCAAGGACAAGAAGCGGAACGGCGGCCGAGACTTCGACGCGCTGACCAAGCACGTCAGCGAGGATTCGCTGGTGCTGTGGGGCTGGCATCCGGGCGCCCAGCGCGCACCGGTGCCGGTGCCGCACGACATGTTCGTCGCCCGGTTCAAGCAGTGGGCGGCGGCAGGCGGGCCGTGCCCGGCCGAGAAGGTAGCGGCCAGGTGAGATGCACGGCACCGCCCCCGCGAACCGCTCGCACGGTCCTGGCTGATGCCGAGCTCCATTTGTTCGACACCTTCTTGATGTCCGGCTGCCGCTCAACGCTCTCAGGCGAGAGGAATTCGCCGCTCTGAACCTGCCCTGCGCCCACAACCTCGATTCAGTGAAGCACCGGGGACGGTACGAGAGCCGCCGGACCTGGTGGCAAACCATTCCGGAGCTGACCACGCTCGCGGCTTAACCAGCGCATGCATCCAAGGAGAGACGGCGAACAGACTGGCCGTTCGCTGACACGCCCAATACGGCGGCAATCACCACCCGTCAAGTTCTCGAGGGGGCGCCGATCCTTCTCGTGACCCACGATGCTGATGACGGAAGTTGGCAGTTCTTGTGCGGCACGACCGACGATTCGGCGGACGGCCGGATCGTCGGTCTCGGGCAGATGCACCGGCGAGATGCGAGCCTCGGCGAACTCGCCGACTTGCCGGAGGGCTGGCGGGCATCGCGTGCGTCAAACGACCATCCGTGGCAACGCGAGCCCGCACAGGAGCCATAGACTATGTCATCAGCTTCACCCTGGAGGCACGGACGGTCGAACTCACCGCCCAACAGGGATTCGTAGTGCCCAAGGGCGTTCAGCATCGAACCCGCGCCCCCGAGCGTACCGATCCTCATGGTGGAATCGGCCGCCGGAATTGTCCCGACCGGTCACTCAGAGCGAGCGGCACAGGAGCCGACCACAGGTGGCATGACCACTCTAGGTGGTAGCTCAGTCGCCCTGGCCGTGGTCGTCGCTGCGGCGTGTGGCCAGGCTCCGCGGCAAGCTGCAACCTCTGTCCCTGCGGCGGATGTCGTGCCAGTGTATCAAGAACCGAGGCACCGACTCGTGTTCGACAGTCCCTTGGTTCGGGTGCTGGACGTGCGTCTTCCTCCGGGATACAACCGCCTACCATGTTTACGCCGACCCCATGGTCGGGATAGCTGTCCAAGACGTCCGAATCTGGACCCAAATCGCCGGCGCGGCGCGCCCAGCCCAGTCGCCACGCCGCAAGCGACTCCCTATGTCTTTGACACTGGTCGCAGACCCTGCCCTACACGCACCGCGTGGCGAATGCGGACACGCTTCCAATGCACTACGTTGTGGCCGAGTGGCTGGCGCGATCCGGGTCGCCATGTGCTGCGAAATGACGGCTCCGCGCGCATCGTCAGCTATGGGATCGACTGGCGTTAGCGACTCGGTGACCAGCACGACCTGATCGCTCATTGTCAGATGACAAATGTTCGGCATCCCCGGCGAAGTATTCTGGCCCACAGCCGCGATCGGCGCACTCATCGCGCTTGCATTTGGCGAGCAGAGCTCAGCCTCCGCCTCGATCAGGTCGACCAGTTGCAGCAGCGCGTCGGCGAGCTGGAGGAGCGGGTCGACTTTACGGAGCGACTCCTGGCACAGCAGCATGAGAACGCGCGGCTAGATCTGCCCAGGGACGAGACCACACGGTAGTCGACCGTGGCAGGAACCACTGATGACACATCGGCATCGCGAGCTCTGGAAGTGCCCCCGGTGCGGTCACCGGTTCGTGACCCGCAACCTCTGGCACTCCTGTGTGCGCGTGCGCGTCGCCGACCACTTCCGCGCCAAGGCTCCCGCTTTGCGCAGCGTGTTTCAGACCCTGCGAACCGTGGTTCGGAGCTGCGGGCCTGCGACCTGCTACGCTCAGAAGACCCGGATCGTATTTCAGGCCCGCGTCCGGTTTGCCGGCGTGGTCGCCCGCCGCCAGTGGCTGGAGTTCGGTCTTTGGCTCCGCCGCGCGGTCACGCACCCTGCGCTGGTCCGAGTCGAGTCGTTCGGGCGGCTCGGATTCGGCCACTACTTTCGCCTGCGAGCCCCAGCTGACATCGACGACGCGCTAAAGGCGCTCATCGCTGAGGCCTACACCGCCGCTCACGCGGGGCCGGCGACGCGCCGAACCGGCACCTAGCCACCAAATGCAACCGACTCGGGCGCGCGTGCGACGGCAGCGTCCGCCCCTCATATTGGAGCGTGGCTAGCCGCGGAGCACAGGTGGGTCCGAAGGCGTTCCTGGAGGCGCGCTCCCTGCTGCTCGCCCGTCGCGAGCAGTACGACGACGCGGTCCGCGAGTTCCGCTGGCCGGTGCTCGACCACTTCAACTGGGCGCTTGACTGGTTCGACGCCTACGCCCGGGACAACCCGCGACCTGCGCTCCGGCTCGTACGCGACGGCGCGCCCGAGGCGGCGCTCTCCTTCGCGGAGCTTTCGGCGCGGAGCAGCCGGGTCGCGAACCGGCTTCGCGCGCTCGGCGCGCGCCGCGGGGACCGGGTGCTCGTCATGCTGCCCAACGTCATCCCGCTCTGGGAGACACTCCTCGGCGCGATGAAGCTCGGGCTCGTGGTCGTGCCGGCCACCACGCAGCTCGGGCGCGTGAGCCTCGCCGACCGGTTCACCCGCGGCGCCATCCGCCACGTGGTGACGGACGCGGAGGGCGCGGGCAAGCTGGACCTGCTGGCGCGGGACTGCACCCGAATTGCGCTCGGCCCCGGCCTCGCGGGATGGCACGCGTTCGAGGAGGCCTACGCCGAGGCGGAGAGCTTCGTGCCCGACGGCCCGACCCGCGCGACCGACCCCTTCCTCCTCTACTTCACCTCCGGCACGACGGCCCTTCCCAAGCTGGTGCTCCACACCCATCAGAGCTATCCTGTGGGCCACCTCTCGACGATGTACTGGATCGGGCTCCGCGAGGGCGACGTGCATTGGAACATCAGCTCGCCCGGCTGGGCCAAGCACGCGTGGAGCAGCATGTTCGCGCCGTGGAACGCAGGCGCGACTGTGTTCGGGTACCAGTACGACCGATTCGATCCGAGGCGCGTTCTCGACGTGCTGGTGCGGTGTGGCGTCACGACCCTCTGCGCCCCGCCGACGGTGTGGCGGATGCTCCTCGGGGAGGAGCTCGCGCGCTGGCCGGTCCGGCTGCGCGAGGCGGTGAGCGCGGGTGAGCCGCTCAATCCCGAGGTGATCGAGCGCATCCGGCAGGCGTGGGGGCTGACGGTGCGAGACGGCTACGGCCAGACTGAGACGACGGCCCAGATCGGGAACCCGCCGGGTCAGCCAGTCAAGTCGGGATCGATGGGACGGCCGCTTCCCGGCTACCGCGTCGCCCTGCTCGACGAGGCCGAGCGCGAGGCGGACGAAGGCGAGCTCGCGCTCCCGCTCGACCCGCCGCCCCTCGGCCTCATGGCCGGCTACCTCGACGACGAGGCGCGCGCGTCGGGGGCGTTCCGCGGCGGCTGGTACCACACCGGCGACGTCGCACGGCGGGACCGAGACGGATACATCACCTACGTCGGTCGGGCCGACGACGTGTTCAAAAGCTCCGATTACCGCATTAGTCCGTTCGAGCTGGAGAGCGCACTGGTAGAGCACCCGAGCGTGGCGGAGGCCGCGGTGGTCCCCGCACCGGATGCGGTGCGGTTCACCGTGCCGAAGGCGTTCGTGATGCTCCGGCCGGACGTGCCCGCGGGACGTGATACGGCACTCGCCCTCTTCCGATTCGTGGGCGAGCGGCTGGCGCCGTACCAGCGAGTGCGGCGGATCGAGTTCGCCGAGCTCCCGAAGACGATCTCGGGGAAGATTCGGCGCGTCGAGCTCAGGAAACTGGAGGAAGAGCGGGCGAGAACGGGCGAGCGCGGGGCCGCGGAGTTTCGGGAGGAGGAGTTCCCCCAGCTCCGGGGCGCGCCACTGAGGCGGGACGCGGGAGCGAGATCAGGCGCAGCCGAACAGACTGGCTGAGTGGACACCGCCTCCGAAGGAATGCGGTCCAAAGCGGCCGACTACCGTGTCTGGAGGTGTCTCCTGGAGCTCGGGTTTCTGCTGCTGGTCGCCGCGAGCGCGGCACTTGGATTCGCGTTGCGCGTCCTCGTGAGCGTCACATTGACGCGTGCATTCGCCGTCGTCGGCCTAGCCGGATTGATCCTGGGACTGGGCATGCTGGGGCTGGCCGCCACAGGTCGCAGCCCATTCGGTCCATGGACCAGCGGACTCATAGCGGCGGCTCTGCTCGCGCTGGCCGGCCTCGTGCTCCCGTTCGCGGTCGTGGTGGCCTGGGGTCGGATTTGATCCCGCAAAGCTCGCGCATGCTTGATGCCCACGTCTCTCAAGCCTCAGCAATCATGCAGCCAGCAGCGGAGCCACGCGTCGCAGAGCTCATCCGAACGCTCGAACTGGCGCTCCATCCAGAGGGCGGCTACTACCGGGAGATCTGGCGGGCGCCCCTCGCGATCGAGCCGGCCGACGGGCGAGGCCGGCGAGCCGCGTTGACCGTGATCTACTTTCTGCTCCCGGGCGGCGGGGTGAGCCGCTGGCATCGAGTTCGCGCAGACGAGGTCTGGCACCATTGCGAGGGCGCTCCGCTGGAGCTGCTGCGGCTGCCGCCGAACGAGTGGCGACTGCATCGGAGCCGCCTTGGCCCCCTCACCGAGCAGCAGACGCCAGTACACTGCGTCCCTGCTGGCTGGTGGCAGGCAGCGCGGTCTCTCGGCTCGTACACATTGGTGAGCTGCACCGTCGCTCCGGGCTTTGAGTTCGCCGACTTCGAGCTGTTAGCCGAGCACGCCGAGCTTGCTGCCGAGCTCGGTCGGGCGGTCCCCGAAGCGGTGGCGTTTCTCTGAGGCGCCGGGGCTACGGCCGGTGCTCATGCGCCGACGACTGGTGCGGGAGATTGTCCTTGCAGCCGAGATGCCGGCTGATCAGCCTAGGCCGGCCAACCTCGGGGGGGGGGGGAACGGGTGAATCTAAAGCAGCTTGAAACCGACATCCTCGGCTTCGTTCGTCGGGCCTACCCGAACATCGAGGTTCGGGT
Organism: Gemmatimonadales bacterium; assembly: GCA_035707305.1. Classification (GTDB taxonomy): domain Bacteria; phylum Gemmatimonadota; class Gemmatimonadetes; order Gemmatimonadales; family GWC2-71-9; genus DASQPE01. The sequence continues at coordinate 12,169 of DASSUE010000216.1, read as the reverse complement.
GGCGCCTTGGGCGGATGATCCCAGGCGACCGGCGGTGTACTTCACGGAAGCGCAATTCGCCGCATTGTACCCGTCGCAGCGTTATCACTACCTCCGGCACCTCATTCCGGCCGACTATTACGATCGTCACCTGACCGATACAGAATGGTTCGAGCTCGCCCCCGGCGAGCGTCCGGAAGACCTGGAGTATCCCGATGCCGACCTGATCGACGACATCACTCCGGATGTCATGCGCTGTCTCGCGGGCGCGAAGATCTTCCAGGCGCTGGACGACGTGCTCTGCCCGGCCGACGGGGCGCGGCCTCGGCAGGAGTGTCATGGAGACTATCGCCATGCCCGAGGGGTATTGCTGAACCGAGGATTCCGCGAGGTTGAGCTATTCGATGTCTTTCACGTCCTCATGGCGCAGGGCGGCTATTGCGACTGCGAGATACTCTTCAACGTAGCCGAGGTGAGCCGGCTCAAGGCTGAGCCCTGGCGGGGACGCGGGCACGAGATCTGATGGCGGCATCGACACGCAGTACACTGCAGGTCGCGGCGGCCTTTCTCGGCCTCTTTGTCGGGGGAGCCGTCGCCGGCGTGGGACTCGCACAGTCGCTCGCCCCGGGCTCATGGTGGGCCGAGGCCCTGAGCGGCTTCGCGTTCCCGGTCGGGTTCGCACTCGGGCTCCAAGCCTGGTTTGGCTTGGCCTTGCTCGGTCTCGTTCCACGGGTCCCGCGGCTTCTGCTCCGCACTGAGGGCGGGCGCCCACGTTGCCGACAAACGCACCGATCCCGGGGGCTGCGGCGTTTGTGCCGATCGCTTCCGGGATCGGCGCCGTGGTCGGCATCGTGGTCGGCTGGCTCTCGGCTACCCATCGGGTCTGGCTGGTCGCCCCAATTTACTGGTTGGCCGGGACCTTCTACGGGTGGCTCGCATGGCGGCTCGCGAGAGCCGGCCTCCTCATGCCGCCAGAAAGTACCTAAACCGGCTGCGTGACCTTGCGCGCCTGCGCCTCGTTTCTTTCCTTCCAACCGGGCCCCATTGACACCGACCCACCTCCGAGGAGGCCCTACCCATGTCTGCTCCTTCAGCTACTGTGCCCGATCGCACGTCAGGCGTCGCCGTATCCGGCGCCGGAGTGAACCTTGTTGCTCTGGCAGGGATCGGCTTGGTCGGATACGGCCTGATGTTTCTGGTCCGCAATTTCACCGGCTTCATCGAGCTCGGGTTGACGCCCGAGCACGTGGGCGGCACGCCGGAGCAAATCCGGGCGTTCAGCCCGCGTCTCTACAACTACATCAGTCACCTGCAGGTCGCGGTATCGGCATTCATCATCGCCCTGGGCGTAGCGGTCATCGCACTCGCCTGGCGTGGCATTCGCAGCGGGCAGCGTTGGGCCCTCTGGACGGCCTTCGTCGCCCCGGCCATTGCAGTGGGGCTGGCCCTCCCGCTGCACTACGTCTACGGGATTGGCACGCTTGGCCATCTGGGGCTGATCTACCTTGATGTCGTGATCCTCCTCGTCGGGACGGTGCTGGCGAGCAAGGCGCTGGCACGCTAGTCGACTCGGCCGACAGTCCGAAGCGGGACGGGGCAGTGCCGCTGCCGAAGAGGAGGGGCATGCCCGATCCGTCGTCGTTCGCAGCACGCCACGTCGAGCGCTCGGGCAGCTTCCGTCTGGCTGGCTATCGCTCCCACTGACGCGCTTCCGTGGTTCACCCCGGAGAGGGAACGCGCTTGGGCGTCCGATTGGGCTCCGGAATACCTTCACCCGCCCGACGGGGCGTTGCGCGCCGGCTTGGCATTCTCAACGCGGGCGGGCGGCGAGCTGACGCACTGGCTCTTGTTGAGCCATGACCCGGCGGATGGCACGGTGGATCACGTCCGCATCGTGCCGGACTCTCGGTTTGGGACGGTGTCGGTGAAAGTGTGCGCCCGCCGGAACTGGTGCGACGGAGGTCACCGTCGGGTTTCGGCTCACGGCAGTCTCTGAGCACGGCTACGCAGTGCTCGACGCGCTCACTCCGGACGCCTTTCAGCAGATGCTGCAGGAGTGGAAGTCGCGAATCACAACAGTCGCGAGCTGATGAGCATGTGGCGACTCGGCGTACCGGAGGCTCGCATTGGCTGACCTCGGCGATACTGGCGAAGCCGTTGGATACCTCGTCGGGTTCTGGGGATTCCTTTTCAGTCGGCGTTATCGAAGGGAGGTAATGCACCGCTGGCGGGGCGCGCACCGGCTGGATCGCGCTCTGATGGCACTGCATGGAGCCTTTGCCACACTGGTCGGGCTGGGACTTCCCCTAGCAGCAGCATGGCTCATCAAGGAGTGGGTAGCCGACTGACCATACATTCAGGCGGTGCCTGCGGGGTGCGACATCGCTAGGAGATCAATCTGCCTCAGCTCACGCGCCGACTGGTTCTGATGATCGGGTTGGTAATCGGGCTGGCACTCTGGATGGTGCCCGCGCTCGCCTTTGCCGAACCTGAGCCGTGGGACGACGACGGTCCCGCCTACCCGCTTGCGCTGCTCGCCAGCGGCCTGGTGCTGGGCTTCCTGGCGCCCGGTCAGCGGAGCGCGGCGGTGGCGGGCGTGTTCGGCGGCCAGTTTCTGGCACTGCTCGGCCGAGTTGTGGCTCGCCCTGCGACCAGCGAGCTCTGGCTGGTGGGGGCGATGATCCTGGCGGTGTTTACGCTGGTGCTGACTGGAGCCGGCACGCTAGTCGGGGGCGCCCTACGAGCATGGCTCGGCCCAAAACGACCATAAGCGACTTCGGCCGCGACGATCCCCGCGCAATGCCGCCGCATCTCTTCTATCGGTCCTTGCGGGTCAACTACGAAACAGCGTCCGCTCCAATCCCGACAAGCAGAACTGCTCGATCTGTCCTCGGTATTGGTACGTCGATGCCAGCTTCCCGTGCGATCGGTGTAGAGCCGAATTCACATTCAGCGCTGCCGAGCAGCGGGCGTGGTATGAGGACTACGGGTTCTGGATCGACTCCGTTCCGAGGACTGCCTCCGCTGCCGGCACGACCTCCGGCGGCTCAGGGCTGTTCGGCAGGAGTACGAGCGAAGTGTGGCGCTGGTGCTTCGAGGCGGCGAGCTCGAGAGCGTGAAACAGCTTGCGAGGGTGATCGATCAGCTGTACGAGTTCGGAGGCGAGCTGCCGCCTCGAATCAACGAAATCCGTCGTCGCCTGGCGAAACAGATCGCGAGGGCGGACTCTCCGTGAACCCGTGCCCGTCGCGGGCCCTCCTGCTCGCCCTATGGGCATGCCAGCCGTCCGGCACCCCGTCAGAGTGCCGGGTGTACCGGCCCCAGGCGGCTAAGGCTGCCTATGACGTTCGGCTGGGCGGCGGTCGCCCAGTCCTGTGTCCTGACGCTCGGGCAGGCTGCCAGGTGGCACCCCGCCGAGTTCTCGCTCACCTGGACGGGCGCCGACCTGCAGCCGGGGCTTGATCCGGCCGAAGAGCATCAGCCGGGCGAGCGCAGAACTAGCGCGCAGCACCACGCGCTCGCCAGGCGAGCGCCGGTGCCGAGTCCCTTACGCCTTATGCGAGGTCTTCGCGAAGAACGGGGTCGGGACTTGCTGCACGCTCTTGCTCTTGCACTTTGGACACGCAGGGACCTTCTCGCCGTGCTGGGCCAGCGGTTCGACCCGGTCGAACACATGCTGGCAATCACGGCAGCGATATTCGTAAGTTGGCATGTCGGTCTCCAGCTTTCGCAACCGAGCGAGCGTATACTCGCGGGGCGCCGTTGGGAACTGGCAAGCTAGGGGAGTGAGCGGCGGCCGTCCACCACCTCGTCCATGCATCATGCCGGTCGTTCTCGAAACCTCGCGCCTTCGGTTGCGCGAACTCGCGCCCGCCGATCTCGACTTCGTCGCTACGATGATGGCGGACCCTGACGTCACCCACTACTACGAGCGTCGCTTCCGTCGAGCCGATGCCCGGGTCTGGTTGGATCGCCAACTCGAGCGGTATCTGAAGGACGGGCACGGGCTCTGGCTCGCGGTGGAGCGTGAGACCGACCAACCCATCGGCCAGGTCGGCCTGATGCTGCAGGAGGTCGAGGGGACCCGGATGCCGGAGATCGGCTGGCTCCTGCACCGACCATTTTGGGGCCGCGGTTATGCCACCGAGGCCGGAGCCGCCACGCGCGATGCCGCCTTCACAAGGTGGGCTATAACCGCGTGATATCGCTCATTCGCCCCGTGAACATGCCGTCGCAGCGGGTCGCGCTGCGGATCGAGATGGAGCCGGAACCCCACGTGCAGTTTCACGGATTCGAGCACATCGTGTTCGAGGTTGCCGCGCGCGGAGTCACACACGCTTCTCGATGAGCTGATCCCGACGTATGACGTCGCTTCGAGGCACGCGATCCGGGTCGCGGCGGATCCAAGTCGGGTCTACGCGGTTGCTCGTCATGCGGACCTCGGTCGCCCCTGGGTGGTCCGGCTTCTGATGGGACTTCGGGTCGGCCCGGCCTGGCTGGGGGCCGGCCTCCGCGACCCCGTTTCGGCGGCCGACAGGGATCGTCCTCGCTCGGTCGGATGCGTTGGGTTTACCCTGGTCGCCGAAGCGCCAGGCGAGGAGGTCGTCCTCGGCATCATGGGTCGCTTCTGGACGCCCACGGGTGGATTGGTCACGACGACCGCGGCTCAGTTCCGCGAGCCGCCGCCCGCAGGGCTCGCACAAGGCTTCTGGAATTTCCGCGTCGAGCCTTGCGGGTTCGGCACCGTGCTCTCGACCGAAACGCGCGTGCGGTGCGGGGATCCAGCCACCCGACGCCGCTTCGTGCGATACTGGCGCGTCATCCGTATTGGGAGCGGTTTCATCCGGCGCAGCCTGTTGCGCCACATACGGCTCGAGGCGGAGCGTGCCGGGTGACCAGCCGATGCCGGTGAGTCCCCCGCGGCTCTCGGCAGCACAGCTATTTACGTCTGGAGTACAGGTGCTAAACTCTTGCCTCTGACCTTACCACTCGTTGTGGCCCATCCCTCGAGGTGCCCCGTGCACTGTCCAACCGCTTTCCGCACCGCAAGCCGCTTGCGTCTCCTCGTTGCCGCTATGGCCGCCGTGCTCCTTGCGTCGCCATCGGTTGGCCTCGCACAGGACAAAGTAGCGGGAGACGTTGTTGCCCTCTCGCCCGAGCTGGAGCAGGTACGCACGGTACTCGACAAGTATCGTGACCCCGTCGTCGCGGTCCACGACGGCTACCTGTCAACCCTCGGCTGTGTGGAGTACCCGACGGGCGGCGCCGAAGGAGCAATGCCGTATGCCCCGGGCGGCATGGGCGTTCATTTTCTGAACCTCCAGCTCATCGGACCCACACTGGACCCGGCCAAGCCGCAGATCCTGATCTACGAACCCGTCGGCGATAGCCTGCGACTCGCGGCGGCGGAGTGGTTCGTGCCGGTCAGTGCGATGGGCCCAGTGCGGGCCAAGATTTTCGGCAAGGAACTCGACGGGCCGATGGAGGGGCACAAGCCGTTAATGCCCGAGGGGCTACATCACTACGATCTTCACGTCTGGCTGTGGAAGCACAATCCGGCCGGCGTGTTCGCACCGACGAATCCCACGATGAAGTGCCCGAAGGGCCGATATTCCTTCCCCGAGAACGCGCCGAAGATGGTCATGCACGGTTCACATTGAGCGATGCAGCCAGGGATGACGGCACTCGACTGGCGCGCAATGGCCGTGGCAACGGGGTTGACCTGGAGTCGCTCGTGAAGATGGAGATCGGGCACCGCACCATCACGGGGGCCAAAATCGGCGGGTTCGCTGGCCTCTGTCTGGCTGCGCTCTATGCTGTCGTGGGTCTGCTGGGTGAAATCGAGCTTTCCAAAGCCCTCGGATTTTCGCTGCTCTTCGTCGGTTTTCCGACCTTGTTCACCGTGGTGCCGGCGCTCCAAGCATTGGGACTCCAGGGCGGGACGCGAGAGGGCGTCGCTGTAGTCTTGTTCACCCTTTCGCTGAACGGCGCGCTCTGGGGCGCCGTCATCGGCGCTGCGACGGGCTTGGTACCGCTCATCCGGCGGGCGCTGCGCCCGAGTTGACCTGGCGGCCCCACCCATGAGAATCAGGGAATTTGGTGCTGCAGACCACGCTGAAGCTGATGTGCTCCGCGATACCGAGCGCGACCGTCTTCGCTCGCTCGTGACCGGAGATGTGGCACGAGCACACGAGCTGCATGCCGACGATTTTCAGCTGATCAATCCGCTCGGTGGTGTCCTTTCACGGGAGCAGTACCTCGGCGGCATCGCCTCGGGGCAGATTCACTACCGCTTCTGGCAGCCGGGCTCGATTGTGGTGCGGGTGTACGGAGATGTCGCCGTGCTTCGGTATCAGTCGCAGCTTGAAATCGACGTCCAGGGCCGCCACATCCCGCGTCAACAGTATTGGCATACTGATCTTTATGAGCGGAGGGACGGACGGTGGCAGGTCGTATGGTCGCATGCGACGGGAATTCAGTGAGCGCCGGCAATCAGCTCTCACCAATGGACCAGGTGGCCGATTGGGGCGAGTGGAGTCGCCAGGCGGTGGCGGCCATGGCCGCCCGTAACGAAGCCTGGATCGCGCGCTTCGATTTGGCCGGGGCACCCTACCGGTGGGACCTCGCCACAGTCCAGCTGTGCTTCGAGCGTGCCTCCGACGACGTCGTAGCGGATCTGTGCCTGGTGGGAACGGTCTCCCTGGTGCACGGCACCTTTCTGTGGGCTTGGGACAACGACACGATTCCGGCCGCAGCGAAACACGGGCTGGATGTCGTCCGCGCGTTCGGGGCCACCCACGATCTCCCGCGGCTCGTCACCCCCGAGTGGCCCGGTAGTCGTGCCGACGGCCTCGAAATGCTGGCTGTCGCCGGACGGGTTCAGGATGCCAGCGGAGGGTTCATCGACAAGGAGGCGGACACGTTGTTCTTCTTTACCCTCCACCGATTTCGGGTGCGCTCCGTCCGATGCCGACATGACGGCAGCTTCCTGCCGTTTGCGTCGAACGAGGCGTATCTGAGCGGATTGGGTCATCGGCTCGCGGCGATCGAGAATTCGAGGCGCCTGCCTCTCGTGCCCGTTCCCCTTCACCATCAACCCGAACGCTGATGGCCAAAGGCTACTGGATCACCCTGTACCGCAGTGTCTCGGACCCCGCCCGACTCGCCGAGTACGCCGCGCTGGCCGGCCCGGCGATCGAAGCGCAAGGCGGCCGCATCCTGGCGCGGGGGACCCCAGCGAGGACGCTGGAAGGCACCGAGAACCAGCGCACGGTCCTGATCGAGTTCGACAACGTGACTCAGGCGGTTGCTGCGTACCACAGCGAGCGTTATCAGGCCGCGCTGGCCATTCTCAAGGGCGCCGTCGAGCGGGACGTGCGCATTCTGGAGGGGATGGGTTGAGTGAACGACGTCGAGCTCGACCTCGTTATCGTCTGATGGAGGCCTCCGATGCTCCCACGGATGTGGCTTGCGGCCGTACTCGCCGCCCTGATTCACGTGCTGATCTTTTGCATGGAGAGCCTCTGTTGGACCACACCGATGGTGCGGGCCGGCTTTCGCCAAACTGCGGAGCAGGCCGACGCCACCAGGCTGTTCGCGTTCAATCAAGGCTTCTACAATCTGTTCCTGGCCGTCGGCATCTTCGCCGGTCTGGGCCTGGTCCTCATGGGGGAGAGTCGTTCGGAGCTGACCCTCGTGTTCTGGAACTGTCTGTCCATGGTCGGAGCGGCCGTTGTGTTGGCTGCGTCCGCACCGCAAATGCGGCGCGGCGCGCTCATTCAAGGAGTGGCACCTCTGCTCTTCCTGGCGTTGACTGCGGTCCTGGCGACCTGACGCCGGCGTGAATACGTATCGGGCGGCGGGACTCTACGCACTTACCATTCTTCCGATGGGCGTGCTGGCCCTGGCGCTGGGCGGCTGGATCATGGACGTCTCCAGGCATTCCGCGCCGGCGCAACCGTCCGGCTTTGACGGATGGGCGCTCAACCTGCTCCCGCCACTGGCTGCCGGATTTCTGACGTATCTGCTGGTAGCCCGGTGGGTCGACCGTCGAGACGTGGCGAATGGCGCGCTGAAGAGCCACCTTCGCCGGTGCGCGGCTCTGTACGTAGTCGTTCTCGGCCTGGGCGCGGTCCTGCTCCACGACGGGGGCAGCCCGGACTTCTGGAGCCTGGGTCAGCTCGTGCTGTGGCTTTGGGTCGCCTCGGTCGGGGGTATCGCCGCCGACGCCGTCACCGCGGTCCACCGGCGCCGGCAAGGCGCGGCTGGCTAGTCGCCCCGCCGCCGGAGCGTGCAAGGTGCAGGACGGCCGGAAAGCGAGCGAACAGGCATGGTGCACGATTCGGTCCCGGCGTTGACGCCCGAGCAGTGGGAGGCGCGAGACTACCGGCAGCCCGCTCAGGAGCTCGATGGCTGGGCGAAAGCACGGCCCGGCCAGGCCCGGGACGACGATTCCACGGAGTATGTGGCCAAGTTGGGCCTGCGCGACGACGCCGCGGTCGTCGCGATGAACCGCGCCCATGACCGGGTCGTGGTTCCACCGCCGGCCCGCGCGGCGCTCGCCGCCTTTGCGCTCCTGGACCAACCGTTCGGCTTCTCCCACGCCGACGTTGCGGTGCTCCGGGCGGCGGCCGAGCTCCAGCAAGCCGAAACGAGCGCCACCGCCCTGCGCGACCTGCGCCGGCGAATCGCTGCGCTATTGCCGCCTGAAACCGGTTGACCCCGTGGCACGCACGCGTGCCCCATTCATCACGACCGTCAGCCTGAAGCGAGAGACCGTACCCTCGTTCCGGGAGTACCCCTTTTGCATCCCGGCAATCCGCCACCTCCGGGATCTGCGGCTCCCCGGCCCCGTCACCTTCTTCCTCGGTGAGAACGGCACCGGCAAGTCGACGCTGCTCGAGGCGGTGGCGCTCGCGAGCGGCTTCAATGCCGAGGGCGGGAGCAAGCACTTTCGGTTCTCCACCCGTCCGTCCCACTCTGTGCTGCACGAGCATCTGCGTCTGGTGCGCACGGTAAACCGCCCTCGGGATGGCTACTTCCTTCGAGCAGAGAGTTTCTATAATGTGGTCACCGCGGCCGAGACGGAGTATGGCGTCCTGGACGCATACGGCGGGCGGTCGCTCCACGAACAGTCCCACGGCGAGTCATTCATGGCGCTGGTGCTTCAGCGGCTGCATGGCCGGGGGTTGTACCTCTTCGACGAGCCGGAGGCCGCGCTCTCGCCCACTCGACAACTGAGCCTGCTCGCCGCAATGCACGCCCTGGTGGACCAGGGCTCCCAGTTCCTGATCGCGACCCACTCACCGATCCTCTTGGGCTATCCCGACGCGACCATCTATTTGTTTGCCGAGGAGGGGATCAGCCGCGTCGCATACGATGAGACCGATCACTACATCGTGACCAAGAGCTTTCTGGAAAACCCCAGGCGGATGCTGCGCGAACTGCTGGTAGATCCCACCCGAGCCGATCCCCCGGACGGGGCGGCGTAGCCGAGATAGCGCTCATGCTCGTTCCAATCCTGGCGGGGGCCGTGCTCGGCGGGCTGTTATGTATGGTCGCACGCAGACGTCGAGTGCCGGATGAAATGCGAATCCTCGCGGTTGGCCTGGCTGTGGCCGCGCTCATCTACGTCGGATTCGCGCTGGCCGGAGCCGACCGCCGCTGGCTCGCGATCGAAGCTGTCGGGTTGGCCGGCTTTGCGGGCATCGCGTGGCTGGGCCTCCGTGGTTCGGCCTGGTGGCTGGCCCTCGGGTGGGCGGTCCACGCCGGTTGGGATGTAGGACTCCACCTTGACCGAGCGCAATCCATCGTGGGCGCCTGGTATCCTCTCTCATGTGTCGGGTTCGACTTGGTCGTGGCCGGTTTCGTCCTCAGCGCGGCCGCGGCCGTTGGGCCGCGCCACTGAATGCGGTCTACCAGAGCGTCCCGATTTCTGGTCGTTGCGGTCAGCATCCTCGCCCTGGCCGCGGCCACGGCCTTGCTTTTCCGCCCACGGACCCGTGTGCTTGAGATGGCACCTGTCCGAGTTCCCGCGATGCCGTCGCTGCTCGATACCCTGCAACGAGTGATGGACTCGCTACGAGAGGAGGGACGGGTTCACATCGGTGTCCCCACCGTCGTGGCTTTCCTACCGGACTCCGAACCCACACTCGATGATCCCGACGTGCGCGCGCTCCGCCGCGCGTTCACCGAAGCTTTGCCCCGCTTGCGCGACACCGCGGTCGCAGCAGGTTTTCGGTTCGCTGTCCACCGGACTCCCGGCCTGGTGCTCTGGTCGCATCGCGGCGGTCCGATCGCCTACGGCTCGCCCGGCGGGGCGCCACTGGGATTGTTGATCGCAGCCCCGAACTATCCCGCGATGCACATGCCCGGAGTCCCCGGTCCGGCGGCGCTGGCGGACGCCCTTGCTCGCTACGCGGTGATGATCGGGATGCCGCGCCCTCCGCGCCGCGGTAACCACGCCGCGGCCTGACCAGCACCCTGCAATCGAGGAGCACGACCATGGAACAGCCGAACCTCTCGCGCCGTGATCTTCTCCAGATGACGCTCGCGCTGGGCGGGCTCCCCGTGACAACCCGGCTCGCTGATTCCTTGAGCGTGGTCCTGGCACAGGACCCCGCCCGTGCGCTCACGCCGGAACAGGTGATGGGCCCGTTCTACCCGGTGATGAAGCCGCTGGATCGGGATGCGGACTTGACGCTCGTGCGAGGGCGTCGGGGGCACGCGCAGGGTACACCCATTCACGTCATGGGGCGCGTCTTCAACCGCAAAGGCGAGCCGGTGCGAGGCGCCCGGCTCGAGGTGTGGCAGGCCAATGCGGCCGGACGCTACGCCCATCCGAGCGACACCAATCCCGCGCCACTCGACCCGAATTTTCAGGGATACTGTTTGCTCGAGACCGATGCGGATGGCCGTTACCGATTCAAGTCCATCAAGCCAGGCGCGTACGCCATCGGACCGGGCGTCGTTCGGCCTCCCCACATTCACGTCGAGGTGCTCGGCCACAAGGATCGCCTGGTGACCCAGATGTATTTCCCCGGCGAACCGCTCAACGAGAAGGACGACATCTTCAAGCAGCTGGGGTCGGGCAAGAACGCCGCGATCGGGAAGGTTGTCCCGCCAACCAAGGAGCTGGAGCCGGAGTCGAAGCTCATCCTGTGGGACATCGTCCTCGACCGCGGCTAGAGGACTCCCACAGGACTCGAGGATGGACGAACCAGGTGGCGTCGACCCGCTCATCACCGACTACTACGATCGAGTGCCCGAGGAAGCTCGGCTCGAGCAGGGGCCGTTTCAGCTCGAGGAGGCGCGCACCCGGGAACTGATCCAGCGGTTTGCCCGCCGTCCGCCCGGGACCGTGCTGGATGTCGGTGGGGCTGCTGGTGCCTATGCCTTGTGGCTGGCCGAGGCCGGATATTCGGTGTACTTGATCGATCCGGTGGCGCGGCTGGTTTCGGAGGCGGAGCGGCGGAGCAAGACGGCATCGCGGCCGCTCGCTTCCTGCCGGATTGGCGACGCGCGCGCCATCGAGATGCCCGATGACTTCGCCGACGTGGTCCTCATGCTCGGTCCTCTCTATCATCTGACCGAGCCACGGGATCGCGCGCAGGCACTCTCTGAGGCGGTCCGCGTGCTGAAACCGGGTGGCTGGCTGTTTGCCGCGGCGATCTCCCGCTGGGCCTCGGCGTTGGACGGTCTCGCGCGTGACACGCTGCGGGACCCGCGCTTCGCCGCCATCGTGGAGCAGGACCTGCAGGACGGCCAGCACCGCAATCCCACGGACCGGTTGGACTACTTCACTACGGCGTACTTTCATCGCCCCGACGAGCTGGCGGACGAAGTCAGTGCGTCCGGCCTGGCTTTGAGCGGTGTCTACGGATTGGAAGGTCCGGGGTGGATCCTGCCCGATATCGCTGAGCGCATGGCGAACCCCGGCCAACGCGCGGCACTCATGCAGGTGGCCCGAAGCCTGGAAACCGAGGCGGCCGTGGTCGGGACCAGCGCTCATCTGCTGGCCGTCGCCCAGCGGCGACCCTGAGAGGTCTACGGAGGCGGCATGGAGAAGGTGACCGGCATTGGCGGACTCTTTTTTCGGGCCCGCGATCCCGAGGCGCTCGCCCGATGGTATCGCGACCACCTCGGCGTAACGCTCACGCCCACGAGCTACGACGAGCCCCCGTGGTGGCAG
>DASSUE010000215.1:0-3928 GCA_035707305.1 Gemmatimonadales bacterium | reverse complement strand
TGCCCCACGGGCCGGTCACCCGCCGGCGACCACCGGACAAAGAGGAGCGATGCACCGTAGAGGCCGCGGGCATCGGGCTCCTCCTCGACGAACACCCCCACCGAGTACGGGTGGCCGTCGCTGCCGCCGAACGCGGCGGCGCGCTCGTGCTTGGCCATATAACCAGCGAGGGTCACTTCGGTCACGACCGGTGCACGGACTCCTTCACGAGGTTGCCGAGGATGAAGGCAATGTTCGCCGGCCGCTCGGCGAGCCGGCGCATGAGATAAGGGTACCACTGCGTGCCGAACGGGACATAGACCCGCATCCGATAGCCGCTCCGCACCAGCCCCTGCTGCAGGTCGCGCCGCACGCCATAGAGCATCTGAAACTCGAACCGGCTGGTCGCGATCGCCTCTCGCTTAACGAAATCGCGCGCGTGCGCGATGATGGCCTGGTCGTGCGTGGCGATCCCGGGGTAGTTCCCCGACGCCAGCAGCCGCTCCATCAGACGGACGTAGTTCTTGTCCACGTCGGCCTTATCGGGGAACGCCACCGACGCGGGCTCCAGGTACGCACCTTTGCAGAGCCGCACCCGCGCATTCATCCCGATCAGCCGGGCGATGTCGCCCTCCGAGCGGCGGAGCATCGCCTGGATCACCACGCCGCAGTGGCGGCCGAAGCGCTCGGACAGCCGCTGCTCGAAGAAGTCGAGCGTGCGCTGGGTGTACTCGGAGCCTTCCATGTCGATCCGGACGAAACCCTGCACCGCCTGAGCCCGCTCCAATATCCGGAGCAGGTTGTCCGCGCAGAGCTCCTCGTCGATGTCGAAGCCCATCTGCGTGAGCTTGACCGACACGTTCACCTCGACGCCCGGCGCGGCCGCCATCTGGTCGATCATGGTGAGGTACTGGTCCCGCGCCGCTACGGCTTCGGCTTCGGCGGTGACGCTCTCTCCCAGCAGGTCGAGGCTCGCGGTGATGCCGCGGGCGGCGAGATCGCGCGCGGCGGCCACGGCCGAGTCCACGGTCTCTCCGGCAACGAAGCGGGAGGCGAACTTGCGGGCGAGCCCGTTCCGTCGCACGAAGTTGAAGATCCCCTGCCGCTCGGACAGCCAGAGCAGACCGTAACGCATGATCTCGATCCTGTGCCGTATATTATTACAGGAAGGTCACTTAGCGCGCAGCCGCCACCTCGCAACAAGCTACTCCCGGGGTCGGGACGGGACAAGCCGACACGCCCGAAACCGCTGCCGCGCGCACAGCGTCGGGAGAAGAAAGCCATGACACCCCAGGATCTGGTCATCGTCGTCGGCGTCTGGGCAGCCGTCGGGCTGCTCGCCATTGCCACCGCGCTCGCCGGCGGTGCGTGGCCGCCCCCCGCGTTCTCGTGGGGCAGTCTGAGCCTGGTCGAGCTGGCCGGCGTGGCGCTCTGGGTGGCGCTCACGATCCCGGTGCTGTGGATCGCGCGCCTGCTCACGGAGCGGGGCGGGCCATGGCCGCTTCGACTCGTGGTGCAGACCGGAGCGGCATTCGCCGCGGTGCTCCTGGGCGCGGGCATCGAGCGCGATCTGGTGGCCCGCATCACGCCGGTGCCGGACCTTGGCAGCATGCGGGCGTTCCTGCCCGGCCTCGACGCCCGCCTGCTCGGCTGCGCGCTGGTGTTGACTCTGACACAGGCCGCGCGATGGTCCAGTCTCTTCCGGGCCCGTGAGCTGCAGGCGATGGAGCTCGAGGCCCGGCTGGCCAAGACCAAGCTGCAGGTCCTCAAGATGCAGCTCCAGCCGCATTTCCTTTTCAACACCCTCAATACCACCGCCGAGCTGGTGCACACCGATCCCGGGGCGGCGGACCTCATGATCACGCGGCTGGGGCAGTTCCTGCGACTCTCGCTCGACCACGCAGGCCATCAGGTGGTGCCGCTGCGCCAGGAGCTCGACTTCGTCAAGGCGTATCTGGAGATCGAGCAGATCCGCTTCGGTGACCGGATGACCGTCAGCTACGACAATCCGCCCGACGTGCTGGACGCCGCGGTGCCCACACTCCTCTGGCAACCGCTGCTCGAGAACGCGATCAAGCACGGGCGCGATCCCCACACCGGCGAGGCGCGCATCGAGGTCGGTGCACGCCGCGAGGGCGCCGACGTCCTTCTCTGGGTCCGGGACCACGGGCCCGGCATCCCGAACGGCGCTCCGATCAGGCCGAACGTCGGCCTTCGCAACACGCGGGAGCGGGTGGAGCGGCTCTACGGCAGCGCGGGCGCCTTCATTCTCGCGAACGCGCCGGGAGGTGGCGCGCTCGCCACGGTGCGCCTGCCGTACACGGCCTGCTCCGCGGCGCACACGCCGTTGCCGCTTCGCACCACGGACCTGTCCGCCATGCTTCTATGAGCCTCCGCGCAATCGTCGCCGACGACGAGCCGATGGGCCGCCAGCGGCTGGTACGCCTGCTCCAGGCGGAGCCGGAAGTGGAAGTGCTCGCGGCCTGCGAAACCGGTGAACAGGCGCTCGACGCCATCCGGACTCATGGCCCCGACGTGGTGTTTCTCGACATTCAGATGCCGGGACTCGACGGCTTCGGGGTGGTGGAGTCGCTGGAGCCGGACGAGATGCCCGCGATCGTCTTCGTCACCGCGCACGACAGCTACGCTGTACGCGCCTTCGAGGTCCACGCGTTTGACTACCTGCTGAAGCCGGTGGACGAAGAGCGGCTTCGCACCGCGCTCGCGCGCCTGCGCGAGCGGGCCGCTCCGGCCGCGGAAGACGCCAGCCAACGGGTGCTGGCGCTCCTCGAGCGTCTCCACGCCCGGGAGCGCGGGCTGGAGCGGTTGGTGGTTCGCACCCAGGAGCGGGCGTTCTTCCTCAAGACCGAGACCATCGACTGGATCGAGGCGGCGGGAAAGTACGTACACCTGCACGTCGGCAAGATCACCCACCCCATCCGGGGCAGCATGGCCAGCCTGGAACAGGAGCTGGACCCTGCGCGCTTCGTCCGCATCAGCCGCTCGGCCATCGTGAACATCGACCGGATCCAGGAGATCCAGCCATGGTTCCAGGGCGACCACGTGGTGATCCTGCAGGATCGGACGAGGCTGACCTCAACGCGGGGCTATCGGGAGAACTTGCAGCGGCTTTTGGGCAAGCAGTAACGAGTGACGAGTGACAAGTGGCGAACGGTAAGTACGTGTCACTTGTCTCTAGTCACTTGTCTCTCATCACTGCCCGCCCGGCGACGGCCCCTGCGTAGGTCCTTTCCCGTCCACCACCGATCCGTCGCCGCCGAAGAGCGCGTACGCGCCCGCCAGTCCACCAACCACCAGCGCGCCGGCGAGGCCGGTCGCGCCGGCGGAGAAGCGGCGCTCCCGCACGCTGGCGATGGCGTGACGCGGGATGCTGACCTTCTCGCCGTTCCAGTCCAACGTCATGCGGCGTTGGTCTTCGGTCGAGGCCACCGCCACCTCGAGCTGGTTGGCGTCCGCACCCACGATCTCGCCGTCGACCGACGCGACCGCGCCGCCCAGCTGCCCCACCAACTCGGCGCTGCCCTGATCGGTGAGCCGAAGCGTGACCCGCCGACCCGCGGCCGGTTCGACCGAGTCCACCGAGCCCGCGGTTCGGTAGCTGTAGCAGCCGCTGATGGCCGCGAGCGCGGCGGTAAATACTACGAGGTTCCGCATACGGCCTCCACCAAATGTCGAGAACGGGCGAGAACGCGCGAGAACGATTGTCGTCCATTCTCGCCTGTTCTCGCCCGTTCTCGCCCATCCGTCAGTTCGCCAGCGGTGCGCTGCTGGTGTAGTTCAGCACCGGGCACGCCGTCGGATCGTTGGGGTTCTGACCCGTGGGTGTGACCGCGATGCCGGCCGAGTTCGTGGTCGGCGTGTTGGGGTTCGCGTTGATCTCGGTCTGGCCGTACGGAATCCGGGCCGGGATCGGGGACGTGGCCGGCGT
>DASSUE010000214.1:0-3901 GCA_035707305.1 Gemmatimonadales bacterium | reverse complement strand
CGCCAGCATCATCATCCAGTCGAGGTCCGGTCGGAACAGCACCAGTGCGGACCCCGCGATCACGATCCGAACGATCGCGAGGTCGCGGAGCGACGCTGGCTCGAACCAGTGGCGCTCCAGCGCGCGCAGCAGTGTCACGATGCCGTGTCGGCTTGGGGGGTCAACGACCATGCGCGAACCTGGGTCCACGAAGCGTCCGGACCGCGGAAGCCGCGCACCGGATGCTCCTGCCGCCAAACGGCGGCATGGCACATTGCGCTCCGCCGACCGACCGTGCCGCCGATCACGGCGGTGAGTCGCTCCATCGCCCGTTCCGGTGACCCGCGACCGCGTTGCTCGCCGGCGGCCGATGCGAGCGTCTCCCAATAGACGAAGTCCTCCATCCGCACCTCGCTGGCCGGCAACCGGCGCATAGGGCTTCCGTCGCACGGCTGCCCCCGCAACTCGTAATGCCGAAACACCGCGGTCGCCGGATGGGACCGGGAATACATGGGATAGTCGAGGAACGGCCAGGTTCGGTACCGCTTCTGGGGCTGAGGCGGGATGATCAGATATGCTTGGAGGCCGAGAATGCCGGCACTCAAGCCGATGGCAAACGCTTTCCGAACGTCCACGCGCCTCCTCCCCAGCTCACGGCCAGCCTGCGGATCAGCCAGACCCCGCGCTCCGCAAGGGCGGTGCCAGCGTTCGGCGCGGCGTCGCGGCGTGGCGTGTCGCTCGATACCGGCGGGAGCCACCGGAAAACAAAGCACGGTCTTCGGGCAAGTCCATCCCGACGGGGAGCGGGGCCTGGCGGCGTCCGCTTATCTTGGGGCCAGTCGCGTCGTGAGCTGCCCTTCCGAGGAACGCACGTACGATGAAAGTGCTCGTCACCGGCGGAACCGGCTTTACTGGTAGTGCCCTCTGCCAACGTCTTGCGCGAGAAGGCCATACCGTGGTCTCCCTGGATCAAAAGGCCGGCATCTTCGACGACGAGCTGCGAGAGCTAGGCGTGCAGCTGGTCCAGGGGTCGGTGACCGACCGACCCCTGGTGGAGCGCCTGACGGCCGGGTGCGAGCGGGTCTACCATCTGGCGTCCGCCTGGCGGGCGGTGAGCCTCCCCGATAGCGAGTACTACAACGTCAACGTGAACGGCACCCGCTGGGTCATGGAAGCCGCGCTCCGGCACGGCGTAGCTCGGGTCGTGCACTGCAGCACCTGCGGTGTCCATGGGAACCCACAACAGTCACCCGCAGATGAAACCGCGCCGATCGCGCCGGAAGACATCTATCAGCGCACCAAGTGGGCCGGCGAACAGGTGGTCCATGAATTCCTCGATCGCGGTCTGTGGGTAACCATCATCCGATCCACTTCCCATTACGGCCCGGGTGACCCGGAGCGTATCCTGCACGTCTATCGCCGGGTGGCTCGCGGACACTTTACGTTCCTGGGGCCGGGGACCGCGCATTTCCATCTCCTCTACATCGATAACTTGCTCGACGCGTTCCAGTTGGCGGCGGTAACCGATACGGCGCGCGGTGGCACCTATCTCATCGGAGATGAGCGCTCGCTCTCCATTCGTGACCTGGTGCTCGCCATCGCCGAGAGCCTGGGGACCACGGTGAAGATCCGGCACTTGCCGTTCTGGCCGGCATATATGGTCGGCGCTGCGGTCGAGTTCGCCTGCCGGCCATTCGGGATCCAGCCGCCTGTTTTCCGGCGACGATTGAACTGGTTTCGCTTCAATCGATCGTTCGACATCGGCAAGGCGAGGCGCGAGCTGGGGTATGTCCCGCGCGTCGACATTCCAACAGGCCTTCGGCTGACCGGCGAATGGTATCGAGCACGGGGGCTCATCTGAGCGTTCCGCCGGCGCCCGTGGGTGGCGCACTCCGCATCCTGCTCGTTGCACCTCAGCCCTTCTTCGAAGTTCGCGGAACGCCGCTCAACGTTCTCCAAATGGTGCGAGTGCTCACGGGTGCGGGACACGAGGTCCATCTCGCGACCTATCCGATCGGGAAAGCGATCGCAGTCCCGGGGCGGTTTCGCCACTTTCGGAGCCCGGGGCTCCCTGGCGTTCGCCGGGTGGCGATCGGTTTTTCATGGCGGAAGGTCGTACTGGACGCCCTGCTGGCCCTCACCGTGTGGCGACGGCTGCTAACCGAGCGCTACGACGTCGTCCACGCCGTCGAGGAATCCATCTTCTTCACGCTTCCCGCCGCCCGCCTGCGGCGGCGGCCAGTGATCTACGACCTGGACTCGGTCATCTCGGATCAGCTCCGGTATTCCGGTCGGGTCACCAACCGCACGTTGTTGAACCTGGTTCACGAATTGGAAACGGCGGCACTGCGCGGGTCGGACATCGCGTTGACGGTCAGCCGCTCGCTCACGGACGCGGTGCGCGAGCGACACCCTGGCGCCACCGTGGTGCAGATCGAAGATTGTCCGGTCGCGGAATCGCTGCGGGCGCCGGACCCAGCGGCGGTCGCCGAGTTGCGGGGCCGCTTCGGGCTGCCGGAACGAGGCGTGGTGGTCTATACCGGCAACTTGGAGCCGTACCAGGGGGTCGATCTGTTGCTGGAAGCGTGGCACGAAGTCGCGGAGCGTTGGCCCGGCGCCCGGCTGCTTATCGTGGGAGGCGAAGACGCCCACATCGCCGCGGCTCGGGCGTCACTGGCGCCGAGCACCGCAGAGACGGTCACATTCGCCGGCCCCGTGCCGCCCGGCAGCATCGCCGATGTCATGGGGCTGGCAGATGTGCTGGTTTCCCCGCGCCGGGCCGGCGACAATACACCGCTGAAGCTGTACAGCTACATGCACTCCGCCGTGCCGATCGTCGCTACCGATCTCTGGACCCACCGCCAGGTGTTGGATGAAACCACGGCGGTGCTCTGCCCGCCGAGCCGGGAGGGGCTCGCCGAGGCGATCACCGCCGTGCTCGCGGACCCGGCGGCGTTCGCCGAGCGTGGGCGGGCCGCCCGAGCTCGCGTGGAGCGGGATTACTCGCCCGAGGTGTTCGCGAAGAAACTGCTCGCCGTCTATGAGCGGATCAGCACCGGCGATTTCTCGACCCGGGCCAGCAGCGCATAGCCCTCGGTCCAAGCAACCGCGCGGTCCAGCGAGACGAAGGCGCGCATCAACGGATAGACTCGCCCCAGCGTACGGGCATCTCCCTCCCCCAACGTGCTCCCGGTTACCACCATGCCCTTGGCTGTGGACATGGCCCGGCCTCGCGCCTTCCGCAAGAACGCCCAGTTCAACGCAGTGTCGAGAAGGTGGGAGAAGAATCTGGAATACGTGTGGGTCTCGATGAGGCGGAGCTCCGGCGGAAGCAGCCGCGCGATATCCTCTCGGGTGTAACCCGCGTGCTGATGGCCGTGCCAGGCATCCGTTAGTCCGAGGGCGCGGCGGATGACTGGGAGCAGCGCGCGGGGTTTTCGGTGCGGCACATTCAACACGGCGCGGCCGCCGGGGCGGAGACAGCGGCCGATTTCGCGTAACAGCTGTCGATCATCGACCAGATGTTCGAGCAGATCGACCACGACGATCCGGTCGAAGGCCGCATCGGCAAAGGGGAGCTGTGGACCGTCCAGGCGGTAGACTCGCTCGCCGACCATCGCTTCGATGGCGTGCACAGTCTCGTCGGTCAGGTCGGCGCTCGTCCAGCACCCGCCCCGCTCCCGGAAAAGCCAGCTGATCACCCCGTTGTCCGAACCGAGATCGAGGGCATCGAGTCCTTCGGTGGGCCCCGTCGCCGCCGCGAGCTCCCGCCACTTGGCCTGCTTGAGCACCGAGACCTGGAACAGCCCGAGCTGGGACTCGCGCAAGCTCATGCGCCCGCGCGCCAGCTGACGGCCGGCAGGTGCGTGCCTCGCGCGACGAAGTAGCCGACATCGGCGGCGAGCCGGTGGAGGCCCGCCGC
>DASSUE010000213.1:0-4855 GCA_035707305.1 Gemmatimonadales bacterium | reverse complement strand
GGCCAGCAGCTCGCGGATCCGATCCGGTCCCTCTTCGGTGAGCACCCGCACGGCCTCCGGGTCGGCCAGGCCGTCACCTGCCGCCAGCGTGTCGGCGGCGTGCGCCCTCGGGCTGTCCCCGGGGCCGAGCGCCACCGCGATACCTCCCTGGGCCCAGGCACTCGCGCTGTCGGCCAGCGTCTCCTTCGTCACCAGGATACACGCCCGGCCCTCCGCGGCCAGCTGCCACGCAGTCCAGAGCCCGGCAATGCCAGAGCCGAGAATCAGCGGGCGATCAGCGGCGTGCATGGGGGAAGTATATGGTGGTGGGGCGGATGGCTGGATGGCCCGATGGCCCGATGGTCCGATGGCCAGCAGGGAAACGCCCACAACTGCGTTCAGATGATGCAGAAGGCTCGGCGATAGGGCAGCAGCATTACGGATGTCGCAGGCAGAGGCTCCGTGGCGCGGCCGGCGGTATATCCGCCTCACAGCGTGGGCTGCATGTCATGAGCTCGTGATGGCTGTGTATCGGGCCACGTCGGAATGGCCGCCTGACGAGCGATACGGGCTCACCGCGCAAGCCCGTCGGGCGGCATTCTCGGCTGCGGCGAACATCGCCCAGGGCGCTTCGCGAGGCACTGCAAAGCAGTTCCGGCGCTTCCTCGACGTAACACTCGGCTCGCTTGGGGAGTTGGGCTACACCCTGCTGGTCGCGCGCGACGTCAACGTCCTGCCTCTGGCAGCTTACGGCGAGCTCGAGGCGCTCCGCGATCACGCCGCACAGCTGACTGCGGGTCTCTTCCGAGCGGTACGAAAACGCGCGGAGCCGTAGCGGCGCAATCGGCCATCCGGCCATCCGGCCATCCCTCTACGTCCGCACCCTCACCAGCAGCACCAGCCCGATGAGTAGAAACGCGAGCGACGGCAGCCAGGCCGCAACCGTCGGGTCCACCAGCCCGCCGGCTCCAACCGCCTTCGCGATCTGCATCAGGAGCAGGAACAGCACCGTGGTTCCCAGGCTCACGGCGATTCCGAATGCCATGCCGCTCCGGGGCGAGGTGATCGCGAGCGGCGCCCCGAACACCGCGATGATGAAGCAGGTCGCGGGGATCGCCAGCTTGAGCGCCCGCTCGACGATCAGCTTGTTCGCGTCGTTTCCCGAACGTTGGAGCGCATCGATGTAGTGGCCGAGCTCCGCGTAGCGCATTTCGTCAGGCGCCTTCGGCTCCGCCAGCAGATCGGCGGGTGCCTGGGTAAACGCCCGCAGCCGGAGCGACTTGAACTCGAAGGTCGCCTGCCGTTCCGGCGACGCGATGACCCGGCTGGCGCCGTTCCAGATGCGCCACGCTCCCGCCTTGGTGTCGTAGGTGGCGCTGTCGGCGGTAATCACCAGACCGGGATACTCAAGTCCGGTCCCCTGACGCTCGAACAGCAGCTGCTTGAGCTTCCGGGTAGCGAGCTCGAGCGACTTCACGGTGTACACCCAGCCTTCATCCGCCCGGTACACGAAGTTGAACCGAGCCGAAGTGGGTCCTTCGGGCCTCTCCTTCTGAAGCTCCGCCTGTCGGGCCGAGGCCCCGGGTGCGAGCTCACCCACCAGCACGCCCAGGCCGGTCGCGAACCCGGCCAGCATCACGATCGGCACCATGAGGCGCCGGAAGCTGAGCCCACCGGCCTTTGCCGCCGTGATCTCGGAATGACGGGCCATAGTGCCGATCGTGAACACGGTCGCGAACAGCACCGCCGCCGGCATGACGAGGAACATGTACTCCGGCAGCGAGTACACGTAGCTCACCGCGATCTGCTGCACGGTCAGGCCGCGGTCGAGCAGCTTGTTGAGCGAGTCGGTGAGGTTGATCAGAATCAGAACGATGGGAAACCCGAGCGCCGTGAGCACGAACAGCCGGAGCCAATAGCTGACCACATAGCGGTCCAGCAAGCGGGGGATCATTCGACCGCCTCGGCACGCCCGAACAGCTGGCGCATCCGGCTGCCCCACGACCGGCCGTCACTGCCCCCGCCCCCGCGGATAGACCCCGGTTCGCGGTTCACCACGGCCAACCCCCAGATGCCGGCCAGCGTGACGATCAGGTTCGACGACCACATCGCGACCCAGGGCGGTACGAAGCCGCGATCGGCCAGGGCTTCGCCCGCGGTGAGGCCGACGTAGTACACTGAGAACGCCGCCAGTCCGCCGCCGATCACCAGCCCCATGCCGCCCCGCGGAAAGCGGAGTGCCATGGCGATGCCGACCAGAACGAAAGACACGCAGGCAGCGCTGATCGCCCACTTCTTGTGGATCTCCACCAGGTAGCGATTGGCTCGAAGCTGGGCATCCTTGATCCGGTCGCCGGTAAGCGCAACGTCCGCGTAGGCCGAGAGCGCGGGGGCACGCACCGGCCGGTGTACCGGCGGGCGAACGACGGTTCCGGCCGGCAGTGCGATCGCCTTCGCCGTGTCCCGAACCGTGGGCGACTGAAGCGCCAGGCCGGTGCCGACCGCGCCGGCCGGCACCGCCGCTTTCGCGCTGTCGGGGAGGAGCCGCCGCCGCGTACGGGCCAGCCAGCCGCAGTAGTCGTTGTCGCTGGTCAGGACCGTCACCGTGTCCGGTTGCAGTTGCGGCAAGCCGGTGAGCTCCCGCAGGTCCCGGTGCATCAGGCGAGCTCGTTCACGGGCGGCACGCTTGCCGTCGGTGCGCGCCTCGCGCACTACCGTCATCATTTCGCAGCTGCTCATCTCGCGGTCGCCGCGGATCTGGTCCGACGTGTTCCGGTCCAGCACGTCGTAGACGTCTCGAATGCGGATCGTGCTGCTGGAAAACGTCGTGACCGCAAAACGTCCCGGCTCGTTCGATCGGTACTCGTGAATGACGCCGTCGTGCAGTTGAAGCGACAGGTCGCGCTGGTTGGGGGCGTACGCCATGAGGCCGCTGTCGGCGTAGATCACGCGGCGTTCCGCCTGGTCGCCGACGTCGTAGATGGTGAGGCCCCTGAGACGTCCGGTCGCGGCATCGATCCGACCCGCGCGCAGAAAGTACTTCGAGGGCGGCACTTCGTTGATGACCTGCTCCCGCATCTCGAACGTGGGCTTCTTTCGGCCGATATCGATCAGCAGCGCGCGGAGCCTGGCATTGCTGCGCGGGAGCACCTGGTCCACGAACGCGAAGTTGACGCCGGCCATGAAGATGCCCCACACCAGCACCGGCCCGAGAATCCGCGGAACGCTCACCCCGCTTGCCCGAAGCGCGGTCACTTCGCTGTCGGCCGCGAGATGGCTGAAGGTGTAGAGCACGGCCACCAGGACCGCCATCGGCAGCGTCATCGCGAGAATAAACGGCAGGCTCAGCGCGAACACTTCGGCGATCACCGACCAGGGAAGCCCCTTGCCGATGAGCGCGCCGAACCGCTTCGCGAGCTGGTTCAGCAGCATGATGCTGGTAAGCGCCGCGAGGGCAAAGCAGAACGGCGCGACGAGCTGTCTCAGGAGATAGCGGGCGAGCAGGCTCACGGCGGAATTATAATGTTGCGCATGTCACGCCTATTCATCGCGTTGTGTCTCGCGCTCGTGGGGTGCGAGGAGCGGCCACCGCTCCCACCCAAGGAGTTCGACGGCCAGGCCGCGCTGGGATACCTGCGCACCCAGGTTGAGTTCGGCCCCCGCGTCCCGGGCACCGAGGGGCACCGGCGCCAGGTGGAATGGCTCGAGCAGATGCTTCGCGAGCGAGCCGATACCCTGATCGTTCAGGCGTGGTCCCACGTTACGGCCAAAGGCGACACGCTTCCGATGCGCAATTTCGTCGCCCGGTTCCAGCCCGCGGCTGCGGACCGGGTGCTCTACCTCGCCCATTGGGATACCCGGCCGATCTCCGACGGACCCAACTCGACGGAGCCCAAGACGCCCGTGCCTGGCGCCAACGACGGGGCATCCGGTACCGCGGTGCTCCTCGCCGTGGCCGATGCGCTCAAGAAGACGCCGCCAGGCATCGGGGTGGATCTTCTGTTCGTCGACGGCGAGGACTACGGTGATTTCAGCAAGCAGCCCAGCGACGTGCTCATCGGGGCCCGCTGGTATACCAAGCATCAGCCTCCCGGCCCGCTGCCGCGGTTCGCCGTCCTGTATGATCTCGTTGCCGATGCCGACCTCCAGCTCTACCAGGAGGGCAATTCGCTCACCGGCGCCCCGGACGTGGTCCAGAAGGTCTGGAACGTGGCCGAACAGCTGGGGTACTCGAATTACTTCCGCCCCGACTCGGCCGGCCGCCACACCCTGACCGATGACCACGTCGAACTGCAGCGCGTGGGGATCCGGGCAATAGACGTCGTGGATTTCGACTATCCGGCATGGCATACGCCGGAGGATGATCTGCCCAAGGTGAGCGCGGCGAGCCTCCAGATCGTGGGGGACGTGGCAATGGCGATAATCCGCCTCGAACAGCCTGCCGCCCAGCGCGGCACCTGATCCCGTCAGCCGCGCGAGCGGAATCGCTCCGGCCGGGATGATTCGGCCACCTGGTGCGGCGCGCCGGCCGCGTAGGCTCCGGCATGCCGCCGAAGCCGGTCCTCGCTCTCATCGCACTAGCCCTCGTAGGCCACGGGGCACGGCTCGCGCTGCTCCGCCCCGGCGCGGCCGCGGGCGGGATTGAGATTCTGACCGCGAGTCCCCGCCCCGGCGATTCCCCAGCGGCCCATAAAGACAGTATCGCAGCAGTATCACGCCCTCTCGCCGATGGTGAGCGTATCAATCTGGATCGCGCCACGGTCCCGGAAATCGCGAGACTTCCTCGCGTCGGGGTCGCCTTGGCCAAACGGATCGTGACCGACCGGGTGGCCAAGGGGGCATTCGGCAGCCTGGAAGGGCTGGACCGGGTAGCGGG
>DASSUE010000212.1:0-12809 GCA_035707305.1 Gemmatimonadales bacterium | reverse complement strand
CTGGAAAGATGGCCCGCAGCGCAGGTCCCGGGTAGACTCCGGTTTCAATGAACGAGCCCCAGCCGCGGCGTCCGCGCGACTTCCGCCAGCATCTCGAGGTCGAGACCCCCGAGCACGTCGTGCTGGACCTCGAGATCGCGGGCGTGGGCTCTCGCCTGCTCGCGGCCGTGATCGATACCGCGATTCTCGGCGGTCTCACCATGGCAATGGCGGGGCTCGCCGCCGTACTCATGGACGCCGGCCTCATGCCCACCGGCCGCTGGATCGGGTTGGTGTTCGTGGGGTGGTCGTTCGTGGTATGGATGGGCTACCACGTCTTCTTCGAGGGATTCCGGCGCGGCCAGACGCCGGGCAAGGCCTGGGTAGGACTTCGCGTGGTCCGGGACACGGGCCATCCCATCACCGCGGCCGACGCCATAACCCGCAACCTGCTTCGGCTCGCGGACTTTCTTCCGCCGCCGTACCTGGGCGGGCTCCTGCTGATGGCGCTGCACCCGCTCGGCAAACGGCTGGGCGACCTCGCAGCGGGCACGGTGGTGATCCGAGATCAGCCGATGGCGACGGCCGCGCCGCAGCTCACGCTCGATCCAACGGCGCCGGCAGCGGCTCCGGTGCTCACCGATCACGAATTTGGAGTGCTGGCGCAGTTCGTCGCGCGGGCGGGTCAGCTCGAGCCCGGGGTGCTGAGCCGGCTAGCCGGATCGCTCGCCGACCGTTTCGCGCCGCACCTGCCGCCCGGTGGCAATGCCACTGCGCGGCTGACTGAGCTCCATCGCCGCGAAACCGAGCGTCGCCGCGGGCCGCTGGCCGGAACGACCGGGGTTCGCGCCCGCTTCGCGGTCCGCCAGGCCCCCCGGTGGAATGAATTTCGAAAGCTAGCCGAGCGGGCCACGCTGGAGGGGCTCGACAGCTTCCGCCCGGAAGAGTTGCCCGACTTCGCCGCCCGGTATCGCGAAGCGGCGGCGGATCTCGCCCGGGCGCGCACCTACCGGGCCGAGGCCACCACCATCGGTGAGCTGGAGCGGCTGGTCGCGGCCGGTCACAATGCGCTCTACCGGGATGAGCGTTCGAGCTGGCGTACGGTGTGGGATGCGGTGTCGCGGGAATGTCCGGCGGCGGTCATCCATGCCTGGCGAACGGTGCTGCTGACCTTTGCGATCTTCACCGCCACCGGTGCGACCGGGTACCGCGTCATCCGCGACCGCCCCGCTCTGGCGGAAGAGTTGCTGCCCGAGGAAATGCTCCGCCGAGCCGACGCAGGGCATTCGCGAACCGCCGAGGGAGGCAAGTATGGCGAGGTCGCGGCGTCGGATCGCCCGCTGGTGGCCTCCTTCATCATCATGAACAACGTGCGCGTGGCAGTCGCGTGCCTCGCGGGAGGCATCTTCGCCGGCGTGGGATCGTTGGTCCTGCTGGGATTCAACGGCTTGATGCTGGGGAGCTTCGCCGGTCACTTCGCGAATCAGGGGCTGCTCTGGTACCTGCTCGAGTTCATCGTCGGGCACGGCGTTCTGGAGCTGACCGCCATCTGGATCGCTGCCGCCGCCGGACTCACCCTGGGCCTCGCGCTGGTCACGCCCGGCGATGTGAGCCGGAGCGACGCACTGGTCCTGCGGGGACGGGTTGCAGTCCGGATGATCGGCATGGCGGTAGTGCTCCTGGCGATCGCCGGACTCATCGAAGGCTTTCTCTCCGTCGCCGGCAGCACCCTCGCGGCACGTGCCGCGGCGGCGCTTGGCAGCATGGGCTTCCTCGCGCTCTACCTCCTCAACGGGGCCCGGAGCTCACTCTCGCGCCTCGATCACGAAACGTCCCCGGTGGTGGCGACCATCCATGCGACAACCTCTGACGCGAGCCAGTCGCGCACCGAGTCAACATAGTGGAGCGCGTCGCCCACGTGGAGAGCATCACTGCGCCAGCTGAGGCCGTTGTCGTCCGAGAGAAACGCAGCCAGGTCGATCAGGTGCAGGCCAAGCTCGCCGGCCAGGGCGCGAATGCGGGAGTTGCGGTCCGGCATGGTGCTGCTGGTGGCCGACGGGCGTGGCGGAAGCGTCGTGATGATGAAATGGTCGGCCGGATGACCCGCCTCGAGCCATCGCTGTACCATCCAGCGCAGGTTGACTTCGGTTTGCGCCGGGCTGATCCCCGCCGACACGTCGTTCGTGCCTAGCGATACGTACACGTAATCGTCCGCCCCGGGCGTGTACGCGTTCTCTCTGACCACCCCGCCGGACGGGAACCACTGGTTGGTCGGTTCCGCTCCCGACCAGGGATAGCCCCGGCCCAATACCTCGGCCTCGAAGCGTGTGACCCCGTTGACCAACGTCCGCGCATTGGGCGAACCAAGGTTGCTGCGACCGGTGCCGGTGGTGGTCGAGACGATGCCGTGATTGACGGCGCGGAATGTTTCGCTCCGCATGGCGGACCATTTCGCTTCGATCTTACCGGCGACTTGGCACGGCCGGTGGGGATCGTCCGGTGCCAGGCGCGGCGCGGTCGACACATAGGAGCTGACATTACCCGGCTCGCCCTTACAGGAGTCGGTGTTCGAGTCGCCGAAGGTCACGATCCGAACCGCAGCCGGCGTTTCTGCGCACTCGACCGTGCTGAACGGGGAATCAGGGGCGCTGCCGACACCAGTGGCCCGCACCTTGTAGCAGTACTGCGCCAACGCCTGCAATCCCACATCCAGGTACTCGGTGCTTCCAGGGGGAAGCGAAGTACGGAGGCTGAACCCGCCCGACGGGCCGCTGGTCGAACGCCACAGCTCATACCCCCCCTCGTCGGTCGCCCGGTCCTGCCAGACCAGCTGAATCCGGGACGCATCGGCCGCCGTCGCTTCAAGGGCGGTGGGCGTTGCTGGCGGCGGTGACTCGGTGGTCGCGCATGCTGCCGGGGAAAAATCCGAGGGCGGCACCCCATCTCCGCCGATCGCACGGACCTGATAGCAATACTGAGTCGCGGGAGCGAGCGCTTCGTCTGTAGCGGTTACGACGCCGGCACCGATCGCGCGAAGCAAGCTATACGCGCTGGTTGGCCCGGCCGTCGCGCGCCAGATCTCGAAGCCGCCTTCGTCACTCGAGTTGTCCACCCAGGCGAGGGCGATCGTCGACGGAGACGTGGCCGCCGCCGTCAACTGACTCGGCGCCACCGGCGGATTGGACGGCGGGACCGGAACGTCGGCGCACACGCTCGCTGTGTACTCCGACGCCTGACCCTGGGCTCCGACCGCGCGCACCCGATAGCAGAACCTGGCGCCGGGGGAAAGCCCGGTGTTGCTGTAGGTAGTCTGATTCGGTGCCAGCTCCATCACGAGCGAAAACGGGTTGGTCTCGCTGCCGGACGAGCGCCAAACCTCGAACCGCGCTTCCGTGGTCGCATTGTCCTTCCAGGTCAGATCGATCTGTCCGAAACGCGGAGCGAGCGAGAGCTCCGTCGGCGCCGGCGGCGGATTCGGGACGTTGCACGCCGGTTGCGAGTACGGGGACGGGTCGACTCCCTGCCCTCCCACCGCGCGCACCCGGTAGCAGTAGTCGGTCGTTCGATCTCCCGAGACGTCCTCGTACAACGACGTGTTCGCGGGGACGGTGGCGAGCGCGGAAAAACCTCCCGTCGCGCCGGTCGAGGAGCGCTGCACCTCGAAGAATCGCTCGTCCGGGGAGTTATCCCGCCAGGTGACTTCGACATCTCCCGGCTGGACCTCATGAGTGGCCAGGTCGGTTGGCGCGGCGAGGGTCGCCGGAGGCGGCGCAGGCCCCGTCGGGTCGCCCGCACAGCTGGCGAGGGCCGCCGCGACCGCGACGGCGAGCGGAAGTGGCACGCGGAGCGTTGTCGACCTCATCGGCTCCAGTGTTGCTCCTGTGCTATCCCCGGGTGGGACCTGACCGCTTTCAGCGCGGGGGTCTTGGACAGTCGGCCCAGTATCGGCAGATTCTGAGCCATTAAGCGGGGCGATATCCGCTTTGAATGCAGGGCCTTAACTCGTGGAATGGTACCGGGCGAATGCAGCTGTCATATTTCGAGGCGTTGCCCCACTGCTACACTGCCGCAACGCTGCCGCGCCCGCCGGAGCGCCCATGCGGGGTCACTCATGGGTCGCCGGTGTCGTCAGCCCGAAGGTTCGATCGGCGCCGCGGTGCCGGAAGAACTGGGTGACGGCGGCGATCTCCGCATCGCGCCGACTGCGGCTCCATCCCAACTCCCGCTCGAGGATGGTCGCGCACGCAAGGAGCGCCGGCGCGCCGGGATCAGCGGCCGTACCCAGGTCGGTACGACGAAGCACCACATCCGCAAGCGTGCGGGCCCACTCGTGGCGAGCCGCGTGCGCAACCTCGGCACCGAGCACCCGGGTTCCGGGCAACAGTGCCGCCAGCGACGAGTCATCCTCGGCGCATGCCAACACGTCCCGATACCGTGAGCCGTGGTTGTGCGCCAGCGGCCGGCTGGCGGCCCGGGCGCGCGCCGGAAGCCGTTCACCGATCTCTCCAACCAGCGCTTCAAAGTCTGCCACGTCTCCACCGTGAATCGCGATGCTCTCCGTCGGCCGACGGGCGCCGCCGCGCCCGAGCCGCGCCGCGATCGGCTCGAGCGCAGCAACGGCAGTGCTCCGGGCAACGGTGGCCCGGAAACCGACCAGGGTCACGAGCCCGTCAAGTCCGTGCGCGTTCCGATGATCGATCAGTAACGAGCGTTTGCCGAAGTCGTGGGTCTCGCGCGCGTTACCAGCGCTGCCGAACAGCACCAGCCCGGCGTTGACCAGGGAAACGTCGTCCGGTCGAAGGTTCAATCCGGCGTATGCCCGGTTGGCATCTTCGACGAGCGCGGCGAGCTCCTCAAGCGGCACCCGCACCTCATCGGCCGTGGCGCGATGGACGCCGTGCCACACGCCCACGAGCGTGTAGTCCCGCCACGGGACGAAGAAGAGGTGCCGTCCACCGCGATCTACCACGGCATTGGCGTCCCGGCCGCTCGTGGGGCACGCGAGCCCCATGCGTTCGCTCACGCGACGTGGGGTGACAAAGGCAACATCGCGGGAGAAGAGGGGTGCGTGCGCGCCGAGGTCGATCCCGAGCCCGCGCTGCAACAGCCCGGCGGCCCAAGCACCGGCCGCGTTGAGCACCATGCGGGAGCGAATGGCATGGCGGCCTCCCGAACGCCGGTCGGTCACAACCACGCCGCGCACCCGGGACCGGTCGCCGAGGAAGCCGGCGACCTCGGCGTAGTTCAGGGCGGCCACCCCGGACGCGCTCGCGGAATGGACGAACCCGAGCGTGAGTCGAGGGGTGCTGTACACCTGCGCGTCGGCGAAGACCGCGGCGCCGGTGAGCCCGGCGGCGGGTAGTGCGGGAAACTCCGCCAGGGTTTCCGAGCGGGTCAGGAAGTGCGCCGGCGGTATCCGGCGGCTCGGATCTGTGATGCCGCGATTGCGACCCGTCGTGAGGAGATCGTAGGCCGCGAACCCCGCTCGCAGTGCCGTCTTGCCTTGAGCGCCGATCCCGTACGTGGGCATCATGACCGAGCGCGGGACGACCAGATGAGGCGCGATCCGCAGAAGCGTCGACCGCTCCCGACTCGACGCCCGCAACTGCGTGAGGTTCAGCCGGGCGAGGTATCGGATGCCGCCGTGGACGAACTTGTAGCTGTTCGCCGACGCCGCCTCACCGAAGTCCCCTCGCTCAAGGAGCACAGTGGTGAGGCCGCGCGATGCAGCTTCCCACGCCGCGCACGCACCGAAGATGCCGCACCCGACGACGACGAGATCGTACTCCTTGTCGGCGAGCGTCGACCATGGGTCGGTCACCATTGTCCCGGCCGGTGATCTCTAACTGTGAGGCGGGCTTGGAAAGCGGGGGCCGGGGATTGGTGCCCGATCAAATTTCCCGCAGCATGGCGCGCATGCGAATGGCGAGCGCCTCGATCTCGCGCAAACTCGTCGCGGTTTTGGGGTCGTATTGCTGTTCGTCGAGCAGCAAGAGCTGCGTCTCCGCCAGCAGCGCCGACAACGGATTGGAGATGTCGTGTCGCAGCTTGTTGAGACGCTCGGCGTCGGTCATGGAGCCGCGGAATCGAGCGACCGGAACAGGTCGCGAATGTGATGGTCGCGGAGCCGGTGCACGGCCAGCCAGAGCTCGGCTTCCGAATCGCTGCAGAATATCTCCGCCGTGCTGAGCGCGCGCGCCGGGTCGTAGGGGTCGGCGAAGTGGAATCGACCGCGCCAGACGCCGTCGCTGTCGCGACGTACTGTAAGGGATAGCTGAATCGTTTGGCCAGCGACCCGGACCGGATCGAGGAGGTGCTGAGTCGGCTCCCGGGGGTCTTGGGTGGGCGGACGGACGGTTTGAAGCGCCATCAGCCTGCCGTCTCGGAATGGTTCAGGTAAAGATAGAAACTAGCGTGAGTTAGGCAAGGGAACCGGCTATCCCCCGCTGCCGAAGGGGATCGGCACAAACGTCAGCACGAACACCGCGATGGCCAGCCATCCGATGTTCCGCCGCCGCGGTTCGACCTCGCGGCTCGGGTCGATCACCGATGGATGCGCCCAGCGGCCCCCTCCCACCAACAGCGCGAACGCCACCCACACGTACCAATTCCACGAGTACTGAGCCAGGATGATGAGTCCGCATAGCGTGAGCAACCCGATCGTCGCTTGGCGACGACCCACGAGGGCATAGATCACGTGACCGCCGTCGAGCTGGCTGAGCGGCAGCAGGTTCAACCCGGTGACGAATGCGCCGACCCACCCTGCGAACGCCGGCAGACTGAGCTCGAGACTCCGCACGCCGGGGTGGAACAGGGAGCGAAACGCGAGCGTGAGTAGCGACTCGCCGAGTGTGATCTGCTCGCCGGCCAGCACCACGAAGGTTCGCACCGGCTCGAGCCCCGGTTCCATGCGCTCCGAGAGCGGATACCCCCACGTGAGCACCAGAAGCGTCACGACGAATCCAGCCAGGGGGCCGGCCGCGCCGACGTCCAGCAACTGGCGGCGATCCAACACCGGGGAACGCAGGCGAAGAAACGCACCCAAGCTGCCAATCGGAGACACCGTGGGCGGCACCGGGAGGAAGTACGGCGGTGATGCGTCGATGGCGTAACGGCGTGCAGCGATGTAATGCCCCAGCTCGTGGACCAGGAGAATGCCGAGAAGTGGCAGCGCTAACGGCCACCCCGGGGCGAGGAATTGCCATCCGGCATCCAACACTTCTTCAACCAAGCGTACCGTTCCCCCCAGGGGGCCCGTCGTGGGTAGCGGTTCGCCGAGGAGGGCGACGCCCGCGCCGAGAGCACACAGGACTGTCAACCCGAACAGGAGTCCGTGGACCAGCCATCGCTCCCGTCGCGGTGGACCGAGGGGGCGAACCAGCACGAGGTGCCCCCCCGCGCGATCGGCCCAGTACCACCGGCCGGGCCATCCCGCGAGCGCCGCGGCCAGCGGCGGCGACGGGCCCCGGTGCGGCTCGGCGACGACGGCGTCGGTAAACTCCCGCCCGCCGAGCCGAACCACGCGCCAAACGTCGAAGGTGTCGGTCAGTTCTCCCACGCGGCCTCTTGACGCTCCTTCGAGTGCGGCCTATGATAAAACGCTTCTTAGGACTACCGGCTCCCCAGCGCACCCCGATTCACCCGCTCCGCCGCGCGGAGCGCGCCGCGAACACCGACACCATTCCAACCTAACCGGCTTTGTACCGCGTCCACTCGTCGCGCCTGTCGTCCCGTCGTCGGGGCTCCCCCGTCTGGAGTTCTGTCCGTGGATATCGCTGAGCTCAAGCAGAAGTCCGTCGCGGAACTGCACCAGCTGGCCGAGCAGCTCAACATTTCGAACTACTCCGGCCTTCGCAAGCAGGACCTCATCTTTCGCATCGAACAGTCGCTGCTCGAGCAGGACACGGTCATCCGCGGTGAGGGGGTGCTCGAGATCCTGCCGGAAGGGTATGGGTTCCTCCGGAGCCAGGATTGGAACTACCTGTACGGCCCCGACGACATCTACGTCAGCCCAAGTCAGATAAAGCGTTTCGACCTCCGAACCGGCGATACGGTCATGGGCCAGGTGCGGCCACCCAAAGAGGGTGAGCGGTATCTGGCGCTGCTCAAGGTCGAGAGCGTCAACTTCGAGGAGCCCGACCGGACCAAGCACCGGATCGCGTTCGACAACCTCAAGCCGCGGTACCCCGACTCAAAGATTCGGCTCGAGCGCAAGCTCAGCGATCTGTCGATGCGGGTGGTGGATCTGCTGTCGCCCATCGGTAAGGGCCAGCGTGGGCTTATCGTTTCGCCGCCCAAGGCCGGCAAGACGATCCTCATGCAGAAGGTCGCGAACTCGATCAGCGAGAACCATCCCGAGATCATCCTGATCGTGCTGCTGATCGACGAGCGGCCTGAGGAAGTGACGGATATGGAGGAGAACGTCAAAGCGGAAGTGATCTCCTCGACCTTCGACGAGCCGGCCGACCGCCACGTCCAGGTGGCCGACATGGTCATCGAGAAGGCCAAGCGGCTGGTGGAGCACGGACGCGACGTGGTGATTCTGCTGGACTCGATTACCCGTCTGGCCCGGGCCCACAACGTGGTCGTGCCGCACTCGGGCAAGATTCTCTCGGGCGGCGTCGACGCCAATGCCCTGCAAAAGCCGAAGCGGTTCTTCGGCGCCGCGCGGAACATCGACAAGGGTGGAAGCCTCACCATCATCGCCACCGCGCTGATCGATACCGGCAGCCGCATGGACGAAGTGATCTTCGAGGAGTTCAAGGGCACCGGCAACATGGAGCTGGTGCTCGACCGCCGCCTGGCCGATCGGCGTATCTACCCCGCCATCGACATTCAGCGCACCAGCACCCGCAAGGAAGAGCTCCTCATGGACAAGGACGAGCTCAACCGGGTGTACTTGCTGCGCAACTTCCTGGCCGACATGCCGCCGGTGGAGGCGCTGGAATTCCTGCTGGAGCGCATGAAGCGGACGAAGAACAACAAGGAATTCTTCGCGACGATGGCGCAGTAAGCCGCCGCCTGCCTTCCGGCATGATTCCTCCGCACGGCCGGATCCTGGGCGTCGACTGGGGTAAAGTCCGAATCGGCCTCGCCCTCAGCGACGAATCCCAGACGCTCGCGTCCCCGCTGGAAACCTTGTCCCGCCGTCCCGGTAAACGCATTCCCATGGCCCGACTGCTCGCGCTCGCCGCCGATCACGCCGCGATCGGTGCCGTGGTCGGGCTCCCCCTCACGCTCGAGGGCGAGGAAGGCGAGAGCGCAGCCGAAGCGCGGGCGCTGGCCGAGACGCTCGCGCGGCGCACGGGGCTGCCGGTGGATCTGTGGGACGAGCGGATGAGCACCGTCAGGGCTCTGCGCGCGGTGCGCGAGCAGGAAGGGAGCACGCGCGGGCGGAAGGGAGATGTGGACGCATTGGCGGCAGCGGTGCTCTTGCAGCACTACCTCGACGCCCGCCGCCCGTCGGTGCGGGTATGAGGGGCCCCGCCCGCGGGGTCGTCAGCGGACTGGTGCTGCTCGCCGGGTGCGGCGCGCCGTCAGCCGGTCCGCCGGAACGCGTGACCGTCCCTCCCCAAGCGGGATTTCGCGCGGTCACCGACACGCTGTACGCGCACGGGCTCATTCGAAACAAGCTTGTCTTCCGGCTGATCGCGCGTTTCAAGGGACTCGACCGTGCAGTGCAGGCGGGTGTGTACGATCTGCCGCGGGGCGCGCCCATGACCGAGGTCCTGGACCGTCTGGCGTCGGGCAAGACCGCGAGCGCGCGGTTCACCGCGCCCGAAGGCCTCACGATTCCCGAGATCGCGGCGCAGGCCGCGCGCCAGCTCGCCGTGCCCGCCGAGTCGGTCATCGCGGCGGCCCGCGATCCGGCCGAAGTGCGCGCGCTCGGTTTGCCGGGCACCTCGCTGGAGGGGTTTCTCTTTCCGGAGACGTACGCTCTGCCGCTCGGCGTCAGCGCGCGGGACGCGGTTCGCGCGATGGGGCGGAACTTCAAGGCGGCGTGGCGGCTGGAGTGGAACGCGCGACTCGATACGCTGGGACTGTCGCAGCTCCAGCTCATGGCGTTGGCGTCCATCGTCGAAGGCGAAGCCCGCGCGGACGACGAACGGGAGGTGATCGCCGGGGTCTATCACAACCGGCTCAGGATCGGGATGGCCCTGCAGGCAGACCCCACCGTGCAATACGCGATCATGCTCGCCACGGGGAGCCGGAAGCCTCGGCTCTACACCAAGGACTACCGCTTTGAGTCGCCCTACAACACGTACTTGCACCCCGGGCTTCCGCCCGGCCCGGTCAACTCCCCCGGACGGCGAAGCATCGAAGCGTCACTGTATCCGGCCAAAGTGCCGTATCTCTACTTCGTCGCGATGCCCGACGGGCGCCACCGCTTCGCGGCCACCTACAACGAGCATCTACGGAACGTCGCCGCGTCGCGCCGGGCCTTCCGGGCGAGCGAGTGATGCCCGTCGGCGCCCGACCCGTCGTCGCTAGGCGTTCGCGCTAGGCGTTGATGTAGCGACCGGTGGCGGCGGCGATGTCATCGGCGCCGAGGAGCCCGCTCACCACGGCGATCCCGGCCCCGCCGGCACGCCGGACCGCTGGGACGTCCTCCGGCCGAACCCCTCCGACCGCGATGCAGGGGATGCCAGCGGCGAGTCTCACGACCCGCGCGAACCCGTCGGGGCCGAGGCTGAGGCCGGCGTCCGCCTTGGTCGTCGTCGACCGCCACGGCCCGACGCCCCAGTAGTCCGCCCGCCCCGCGCGTGCAGCCTCGTCGTCGGTTCCCACCGACGCGCCGACGATGAACCCGGGTGGAGCGATCCGGCGCACGAGGTCGACCGCGAGGTCGTCCGGACCGACGTGCACGCCGGCGGCTCCGGCGGCGACCGCGACGTCGGGCCGGTCGTTCACCAGCACCGGGACTGCCAGAGCCGCCACCAGCGCCCGGGCCATTTCGACCAGCTCGCGCGGCGGCGCCTGCTTGAGCCTGAGCTGCACTGACGTCGCCCCGCCCCGCTCCGCTGCCATCGCGAGGGCGACGAGATCGCGCCCGGCCACCAGAACGTCGTCGGTCACCAGCATGAGCCGAAGAGCCGCCGCTAGATTAGGCCCCATGTCCTCCCCTCCAGAGCGGCGCATTCATGGTATCCGCGGCGCGACCACGGTCGAACGCAACGAATCGAGCGAGATTCTCTCGGCCACCGACGAGCTGCTCCGCGCCGTCATCGAGGCCAACGATCTGCGCCCCGATGACATCGTGAGCGCGTTCTTCACCGTGACCCGGGATATCGACGCCGCGTTTCCCGCCCGCGCGGCCGAGGACTTCGGATGGAATATCGTCGCGCTGCTCCATGCCACCGAGATCCCGGTGCCCGGCTCGCTCTCGCGCTGCATCCGAATTCTGGTCCACGCCTACACCAGCCGTTCCCGGGCCGAGATCCGCCACTGCTATCTCCGCGGCGCCACCGTGCTCCGCCCCGACCGCGCGTGATCGAAGTTCGCGTCACCGCTCGCGGGGCCGAGCGGTGGGTGCGCGGGCACCCCTGGATCTATCGGAGCGACGTGCGCGACCACCCGGCGGACCCGGGGCTGGTGCGGGTGCTCGATCCACGCCGCCGGTTCATCGGGCAGGCGCTCTGCTCGCCGCGCTCGGAGATACAGCTGCGGCTGCTGGAACGGAGCGACCGACGACTGGATGGGGAGTGGTGGCGAGAACGGCTGGTCGATGCGCTGGCGCGCCGGGCCACCATCGACGCCACCGCGTATCGCGTGGTCCACGGCGAAGGCGACGCGCTGCCGTCGCTCGTGGTGGATCGCTACGATCGGTGGGTGGTGGTGCAGCTCCTGTCGGCCGGGCTCGAAACCCTGCGAGACGAGGTGCTCCAAGCCGTCCAGGCGGTGCTCCAACCCGACGGGATCCTGCTGCGGCACGACGCGGCCGTGCGGCTCCGTGAAGGTCTCCAGGACGACAGCGGCGTAGCGGCAGGCAGCGTGCCGGACCGGGTGGTGGTTCGGGAAGGTACCGTGCGGTACTACGCCGCCCTCCGGACCGGCCAGAAGACCGGCGCCTTCCTGGACCAGCGCCCTCACCGGCTACACGCGGGCGTGCTGGCCGCCCAGGGCGGCCGGGCCCTCGACTGTTTCGCCTATCACGGCTCGTTTGCGCTCCACCTCGCCCAGCGTGCCGAGCGGGTGCTCGCACTCGACGCCAGCGCCGAGGCCCTCGCGCGCGGCGCCGACAACGCGGCGCTCAACGGATTGGACAACATCGATTGGCAGGTGGCCGATGCGTTCGATGCTCTGCGGGCGCTCGAGCGGAGCCGGGAGCGCTTCGATACCATCGTCCTCGATCCGCCGGCCTTCGCGAAGTCTCGCGGCAGCGTGCCGCAGGCGCTGCGCGGGTACCGGGAAATCAATCTTCGCGCCATGCGGTTGCTCGCGCCCGGGGGCGCACTGCTAACGGCGTCATGTTCGTTCCACGTGCGCCGGGCCGAGTTCCTCACGATGCTGGGCCAGGCCGCGGCCGACAGCGGACGGCGGTTGTCCCTCGAGGCCGTCCTGGGACAAGGCCAGGACCATCCCGAGATTCTCACGATCCCGGAGACTGGCTATCTGAAAGGAGCGGTTGTGCGGGCAGAGAGCTGAACGCCCGACGGCAGCAAGAGTACTGCAGTAAGGTTGACAGCACCGACCCGACGTTCCCACTTTGTAGGCGGGAAATCGTCCAGTGCTCTCCGTCGCAGCAGCTGTTTCCGATTCAGGAATCGACGATGGCTCAGTCAGCAATCGCCGCCGCAGAATGCTGACGGCCGCCGAGGCTCTCCGTGTCG
>DASSUE010000211.1:0-10082 GCA_035707305.1 Gemmatimonadales bacterium | reverse complement strand
GTTGGCGACCAGGACCAGCAGTCGGTCGCCGGCGGCATGGCCCATCGTGTCGTTGATGATCTTGAACCGGTCGAGATCGAGCAACAGCACGCTGGTGTGCAATTGATGCCGGAGGCTCCGCGAGATCTCCGCCGCGAGTCGTTCCTCCAGGGCGCGGCGGTTGTAGAGCCCGGTGAGCTCGTCCGTCGTGGCGGCGCTGTGCAGCTGTTCCACCAGCTCCGCGTTCTTGAGCGCGATCGCCGCGGCGAAGGAGAGGGTGCCGGCCAGCTCCAGCTCGGGCCGCCCATACGGCTTCTCGCTGATCCGCCCGCCCAGCACCAGCACCGCCATCCGCTCCGCGCCGGCATCGAGCGGCACGATCAGTTGCGCACCGTCACCCACCAGCGTGGCGACCGCGACGTCTGCTGCGCCGACCGCCGCACTCCCCGCCGGCAGGGCCTGGTCCAGCGCGTGCCGTTCGATCGGTGGAGGCGGCTCGCGGTCGGCCAGGGAGCGGGACAGCTTCGACGTGTAGTGGAGCCCCGTCGGCCGGTACAGCGTGGCCCACCAGGCGAAGAACACCTCCGCCATGAAGTCGAGGATGAGTTGCTCGGTTTCCTCGGTGGAGTGCACGGAGGACAGGAGCCGAGCCACCTGGCGGAGCGCGCGGAGCTGAAACACCGCGTCGTCGAGCGCGCTCTGCCGTTCCAGGAGGATGCTTCGCAGCTCGAAGACGACCGAGAGCCCCACCGCGAGCGACGTGGCGATCCCGCGCATCTCCGACGCAGCGGCATGCTCGGCGAGGATGAGCACCTCGGTGTCGCCATTCTTGAGCCGGGTGACTTCGACCGCGTCGGATCCCCGGTCGGGCGGACCGACCGTGGCGGTCTCGCCGTGCCCCGACAGAAGCGAAAGCCAGATCCGGTCGCTCTGGAAGCGCTGCACCAGCGCCACCCGGCAGCGCTCCAGCAACTCCCCATCGGTGCGGGAGAGCCGGCAGGCAGCGGCAAAAGCGCTGGGGATGGTGGCGAGTGCGGTGGGCGGCGTTGAACCCATTGCCGAGGAAGATAGCGAGCGTTGGAGGTCGGGGAAGCCGGGCGTGGCGCTCAATGGTCGGAGCTCGACCGGACGCGCAACGTGTCCTGCCAGGCCGCGACCGCCGCCGCGGTGGCGGAATCGCCGGGGAGCCCGGCATGGACCGGCAGGAGCGTTACAGCCTCCCGCCACTGGCCCTTCGCGCCCCATACGGTGGCGAACTGAATGGTGCGGGCGTTGGCGTCCGCCTTCAGCACGTGGCGGCCGGAAATGCTCAGGGTCTGCGCCTCGTGTTCGTGACCCCCCAGGATGAGATCGATCCGGCTCTCGCGATTGAGCAGCCGACGGTCGGTCTCTAGCGGCTGGTGGGTCACGGCGACGATCAGCTCGGCGCCCATCGCCGCCAGGGTGTCCACCGCGACCTTGGCGGCGGAGTCGGGGTCGGTGCAGCGGACGTAGTTGGGATACGCGCCCGGGGCGGTCAGGCCGAAGAGCCCGACTTTGCGCTCGGCCAGCCGCACCGTGTCCCATGGAATCGACCCGCCCAGGGGGCTGCCGCCCGGATCGGTGCAGTTGCTCGCGAGCCACTTGAAGCGCGATGCCGCGATGCGGGTGAGGAGCGTGTCGCGCGGCAGATCGAACTCGTGCTCGCCGAATGTGGCGTAGTCCACCCGCGCCGCGTTGAGCGCGTCCACCATGTGCCGTCCGCCGGTGACCTTGGTCAGCGCACTGGGGGACAGAAAGTCACCGGCCACCACCAGCAGCGTCGGACCCTCCAGCGCGATCCGGTCCCGTATCGCGGCCACCCGTGCCAGGCCGCCGCTGCCGTCCGGCAGCGTGTCGGCCACGTACACATCGTTGATCGAGAGGAACCGGATCGGGTTGGTGGGGGCCGGCCCCGGAGGCAGGGCACCGACGCAGGCCGACCAGCTCGCGAGGGCTACGGCCGCCGCGAGCCGGCGAAGCGAACACCCCATCACAGTTCCTCCTCGCGTTGCTGCAGACTTCGCACCAGATCGGCGCTGAGGGCCCGAATCTCGTCCAGCATGGCGCGCTGGGGCCAATCGGCGCGCGCCGAGAGCACCTCGAACATCGAGCGGTACCACCAGAGCAATTGCTCCGAGCTGGCCTGGCTCACCGTGCGCAGGTACTCGCCGCCAAGGCGCCGCGTGGCGGCGATCATGGACCCGCAGCGATGGATCTCGTCGGCGGCGATCACGTCGAGCGCCCGGGGCTCCGCGACACCGAGATGCGACAACAGCTCGAGCTTCCGCGCCCGCCAGGGCCGCTCGCCCCGCTCGTCATAGCGCAGCTCGCTGGCATCGAGCGCGACCGCCAGGACGACGGGGCCGAACTTCTGGGAAATCTTCCCCTCGTATGCGGTCCGCTCCGCCGGCGGCAGCTCTTCCAGAATGTGATGCACGATGCCGGCGACCACGGTCGCCTGATCGCACCCATATCGGGTCAGGATCAGTCCCACATTGGCGGGGTGAGCCACGTGGCCCATCCCACCCCACGGCGGCACCGACGGTCGGTAATGCTTGGCCGCAAATGCGAGGGCGTGATTGATGCGGTCGGAATATCCGTGCATGTGGTGAAAGGGCGCTAAGGACGGTAAGGGCGGGAGGATGGGCGCAGTGTACCCCCTTGCCGCCTCTACCGCCTACCTGACCCGCCTTACCTCATCAATCACGGTATCCCAAGGAGCTTATGCGTTTGGAGGCTGAGCCGCCAGCGCGGGTGGGCCAGGCAGTACGCCAGGCTGGCGCGGGTGTTCGCGTCTCGATCCGGGCCGTCCATCGGCTGCAGAAAGAAGTGCCGGAAGGGAAGCGACTCGAAGCGCTCCGGTTCGGCTTCCGCCTGGGGATACACCAGCTTGAGCTCGTCGCCCGAGCGCAGCCGGAGCTCGGCGCGCCCTTTTGGGCTCACACAGATCCAGTCGAGTCCGCTCGGGGCGTCCTGGGTGCCGTTGGTCTCCACCGCGACTTCGAAGCCCCCCGCGTGCAGGGCCGCGACCAGTGCGTCATCCAGCTGGAGCAACGGTTCTCCGCCGGTGCAGACGACAAACTTCCGGTCCCTGGCGGCCCGACCCGCCGGCCAGGCAGCGTCCACCGCGCGCGCCAGTTCGTCGGCCGTCGCGAACTTACCGCCTCCGGCGCCATCGGTCCCGACGAAATCCGTGTCGCAGAAGTCGCACACCGCCGACGCGCGATCGGCCTCCCGGCCGGTCCACAGGTTGCACCCGGCGAAGCGGCAAAACACCGCCGGCCGCCCGGCCTGGGCACCTTCGCCCTGCAGTGTGTAGAAGATCTCCTTCACGGCATACGGCATGGACGAATACTAAGTGGCGGTTCACGGCTCGCCGCGCACGGTGACCTGATACGTCGCCGGATCGGTCAGCCCGGCTTCCCGGAATCCCTTCAGGCGAAGCTGGCAGGCGTCGCAGCGGCCGCAGGCTTCGCCGTCCGGACCCGGGGCGTAGCATGACAGCGTGAGGCCGTAGTCGACGCCGTGGGCCCGGCCCAGCTCGACGATCTCGCGCTTGCTGAGCAGGATGAGCGGGGTGTGGATCGTAACGCGGCGGCCCCCCTCGACGCCGGCGCGGGTGGCGAGCTGTGCCAGCGATTGAAATGCCGCGATGTACTCCGGACGGCAGTCGGGATAACCGCTGTAGTCGAGGGCGTTTACGCCGATGAAGATGTCGGACGCGCCGAGCACCTCGGCCCATGCCAGCGCGAAGGCCAGGAAGATCGTATTGCGTGCCGGCACGTAGGTGACCGGAATCCCATGGCCCATCGTCTCGAGCGAGCGGTCTTTAGGAACGTCGATGTCGTCGGTGAGTGCCGACCCCCCGAAAGCGCGGAGGTCGATATCGACGATGGCGTGGCGGGCCAGGTGGAGATGTTCGGCCACGCGCCGCGCCGCCGCCAGCTCCGCCGCATGGCGCTGCCCGTAGCGAAAGCTGAGCGCGTGCACCTCGAAGCCCCGGTGGCGAGCGACCGCCGCTGCGGTAGCCGAGTCCATGCCGCCGCTCAGCAGCACCACGGCCCGTGGGGAGCTCATGGGCGGAAGGTAACTATGAGGCTCGGCCGAGCAGATAGCGGAGCGTCGGCTCCAGCTGCGGGTGGCGAAACATGTAGCCCTGCTCCTCCAGCACTCGAGGCAGCACCCGGATGCTCGCGAGCACCGTGGCGTCAGCCATCTCCCCGAATGCCAGCCGGAGCGCCGCTGCCGGCACGGGAAGCGCCGCGGGACGGTGGAGGACACGTCCCAGCGTAGCGGCGAACTGGCGGTTGGTCACCGGCCCGGGCGCGACCACGTTGAACGGGCCGGTCAGGTCGGTCGTGAAGAGGGCGTGCTGGATCGCGGCCACGGCATCGTCGAGCGAGACCCAGCTCATCCACATG
Source organism: Gemmatimonadales bacterium (assembly GCA_035707305.1). Classification (GTDB taxonomy): domain Bacteria; phylum Gemmatimonadota; class Gemmatimonadetes; order Gemmatimonadales; family GWC2-71-9; genus DASQPE01. Next base: position 5,661 of record DASSUE010000211.1, on the reverse strand, counting down.
CGGCCGTTGCCGAGCGGGCCGCCGACTCCCGCGCGGAACGGGAGCAGCAGCTTCGCGAGCGCGCCGCCCCGCGGGCTCAGCACCACGCCAAAGCGCGGGTGTGCGACCCGAATCCCGGCCTGCCGCGCCGGGTCGGCCCCCGTTTCCCATTCCCGGGCCAGCCGGGCGAAGAAGTCGGCATCGGGACCGGGCGCGCTCGACTCGGTGAGCACCTCGTCGCCCCGCGGTCCGTAGATGCCCACCGCGGACGCGGATACGAGGATCCCGGGCGGGCGAGCCAGGCGCGCCAGCGTGGTCGCCAGGAATCGGGTGGCGGAGGTTCGGCTCTCGACGATCCTGCGCTTCCGCGCCGCGGTCCAACGGCCCGCGGCCACGTTCTCGCCCGCAAGGTGCACCACGGCATCGACGCCCTCGAGAGCACCCGCGTCGATGGTGGCGCTGTCGGGGTCCCAGGCGACGTCCTCGGCGGCGGTTCGGCGGCGGACCAGTGGGATCACATCGTGTCCCCCACTGGTCAGGAACGCCCGCAACGCCCGACCGATCAAGCCGGTGGCGCCGGTGATCGCCACGCGTAGCCGGGGATGCCCGCGGAACCGGGCATGCGCCGCGAGGTCGTCCGCGAGCACCGTATGACGATAGGCCAGCAGACGCTCGATCTTGCGCCGGACCGACCAGCGATCCGCCATCGCACCCACGAGGCCGAACGGCGGAGCGTACTCGATTCGGTCGGTGACCCGGGTTCCGTCGCCCTCCGGCGCGAACTCGTGGCTGTGCCGCCAATGCGCGAACGGTCCCTCGACCTGCGCATCGACGAACCGTCGCCCGGCCTCATGATCCTGATGCACGGCTACCCAGCGCATCCACCGGCCGCCCGCCCGCACGCGAAGCACCGTGCGGGCTCCCCGCTCCAGGCCGCCCGACCGCTCCAGCAGCTCGACGCGTTCCCACGGAGGCGTGAGCCGTTCGAACGCGCCCGGACGGCTGTGCCAGGCATAGACCTCCGCCGGCATCTGGGACACGAACGTGCTGCGCTCGACGGTGTGCACCCGCATCGGTATCAGCGTCGCTTCTTAGATTGGAGCCATGCTGCTGATCGAACTCACGTTCGCGCTATGGCTGGTGCTCGCGGGCGCCGGCCGCCCGTGCATCGTGTCCCGCGTGATCGACGGCGACACCTTCTACTGCGCGGACGGCCGAAAGGTTCGCCTCATCGGGATCGATGCGCCCGAGCGCGCCCAGGGCCGGGCGGCAGCGGAGTCGGCGGCGGCGCTCCGGCGGCTGCTGCCGCGCGGCGCCCGGGTGCGGTTGGAGGCCGACGTCGGAGCGCGGGATCGCCACGGCCGCGCGCTTGCGTATGCGTGGTCGGGCGACTCGCTCATCAACGAGACCCTGGTGCGGGACGGCTGGGCATTTCTGCTCACCGTCCCGCCCAACGTGAAGTATGTGAAACGCCTCGAGCGGGCGCAAAAATTCGCGCGGACCGCGAGAGTAGGGCTGTGGCGAGATCCCGGCCTGACCTGCTCGCCCCGCGAATGGCGGGCGGGCCGTTGCTGAACCTCAGCGCACCGCGAACTGCTTCATCATGCCGTGTGCCAGGTGGGGCTTGCCGTCCTTGGCGTCGGGCATGAAGCAGATCAGCGCGTAGTTTCCCGCTTTGAGGTTCACGTGCATGTAGGCGTGCCGCCCGGCTTCCATAGGCGCCACCCCTCCCGCGTACGTGTACGAAGGCCGCGGTCCCTTGTGCGTGCCCATCTCCGTTGCCACCACCTGTTGGGCAGTGACCCCGTCACCGAGGTGGATCAGCACCAGCTCGTGCGGCTGACCGGGTGCAGTCTCGACCCGGATCACGTGCTCTCCCGCCGTGAGTGGCTTGGAGAACTGGAAATCGTAGTCGGCCAATCGGACCACCACGTCCGCTTCGGGTTCCGCGACGGGAGTACCGGTCGTCGGCATCACCTCGAGCGGCGCCATCATTCCCTTCGCGACGTGCGGAACGCCGTCCGGCGATGGGATGAAGCAGATGAGCGCGTACTTCCCCGGCGTCAACGTCATCGTGATCGTTGACCCCGCAACCGGGTCGCCGATCATCATACCGCCGTCCAGATGGAGCCACGAGGGGGGTGGGCCCGGCTCCTTGATTGCCTCGGCCAGATCCTGAAATGTCTTGCCATCCTCGAGCCGCACCATGATCCCGTGGTGTGGTTCCTTGCCCTGCGCCATGAAACGGAACGTCGTGACGCCCGCCGGGATCTGCTGCGGGACCTCGAACGCGTACTCCCGCGCGGTGACGGTGACGACGTTCGGAACGGCTGGGCTGGAGGCGGGAGCGGGCGTTGCGGGTGCGTCGGCCTGATCGGAGCGGGGAGCGTCGGCTCGGGAACAGGCAGCCAGCAGAGTCAGGCCGGCCAGGCCCGCACATCGGACGAGCGGATGCATTCGTGGTCCTTGCGACGAGTGAATACGGGTCTGACGCGCGACCAGTATGTGCCCCCTGCCGGCCAGAGGCAAGCCTCGCTCATCTACGCGACCGGCCTCGGAGCATGCGCCCCGGGGCCGACATCAAATGGCATGCTCCCGCTTAACCGATCACGCGCAGGCCGAACGCGGCCACCGGAGGCAGAAGTGCGGCCGCCGGCGCGGCGACGGGCTTCGCAATCTCCGCCACCTCCACGTGAAGGCGGGACGGCGTCGCGGTCACCGACAGTTGCCGCTCGCCCAGCCGCGCCAGCGACGCACGGAAGACGGCGTCGCTGTCGCGTGCGGGGAGATCGAAGGTGCGGACGTAGACCATCACCGCCTCGTCCGCCGGCATCGCGTCCGCCAGCAGCTGGGCGACCTCGACCGCCATGCGGGTATGGGTTTCGGCTACCGCGGCGTCGGCCAGGCACGCCGCCATGCGGCACTGCAGCGTAGTCTCCTCGACCCACTGGGCGCGCCGCCGTACCGACTCGACCAAACGGTCCGGGCGAAGCCGGTGCCACGGATCGACGCTCTCGGCGTCCGCCGACACGCCGGGTACGGTGTCGGCCAGCTCGAGCAGAGCCCGGGCTCGCACCGTCTCCTGCATCGCAACCGGAACCGGAACCTCGCGGAAATAGCGGTCCAGTGCCTCCCCCAGGGCGAGGCGGTCAGCGACCCGGCGGGTGAAAAGCACGGCCTGCTGGAAATGCGTATCGGAAAGCGCCTGCCAAGCCCGCGCATAGGCGACCTGCAGCTGCCCTCGAAGGACGGGCGACAGGCGGCGAACAGACATGAGCGTCGTGGCGAACATGAGTAGCCTCGCTGGTGACCCGGTAGTGCAACTGTTTGCAATGTGAAAGCTTAGCGTTGCGTGAGCCACGAGGTGCGAGGTTCGTGCCGATGGGGAGGACTGGTGTGGCAGCCACTTAGCCGCCCGGGGGGGCGTGGCGTCGAAGCCACCGTTGCCTGTGGGACACGCTCCGAGCGTGGCGGCGACGCTACAGTCCGCTCGCGACCACAGCTTCCCCGGTCCGGCGGCCGGAGACGAGCGCGCCGTGGATAGATCCGTTGTCGCGATGGTCGCCAGCGACGAAAAGCCAGCTATCGAGCTGCACTCGACGCTCTGCGGGCTCCAACCCCGGCGGGGATTGGTCCGGCAGGGCCCAGGGAATCCGGTAGGTTCGCAGGCGGCGCCACCCGTCTACCTGGGCCCCGAACCACCGACGGAGCTGGGCCCGAATGTCTGCATCGAGCGCGGCGTCGTCGGCAGCCGGGACGCCCAGTAGCGACGCGGCCACCAGCGCCTGACCGAAGGGCGCGTACGTCGGCGCCACATCGCTCGGGACGCACAGGCTGTTGACCGGCCCGATTCCGACACCGTTCAAGATCAGGTACGGGCCACCCACGGGCGAGCGATCGGCGGCGTAATACACCGTCGTCGACCCGCGAACCGGTGGTGCCGCGAGCCGTCCGGTGAGGCGCGCCGCGACATCGCCCTCGGTGGCAACCACCACGGCGCGGGCGGCAATCGACTCGCCCGACTCGAGCAGCACGCCCCCCGCGTCGATGCGAGCGACGGGCGCGTCGGTCCGGATAGTGCCGGCGGGGAGCCGGGCGGCCAGCTGGTCGCTGATTGCGCCCATCCCGGCGCTCGGCAGCGCCACGTCTCCCTTCGCCATCATGCGGACCACGAAATCCAGCATGCGGCTCGACGTGGCCAGCTCGCGCTCGAGGAAGATGCCGGCCAGAAACGGGCGGAGAAACAGGTCGATCAGCGAGTTGGAGAAGCCAAGATTGCGGAGTGCCGTAATCGTCGTCGTCTCCGGTTTGCGGAACAGCTCTTCCAGCGAACCGGCACCGGCTCGGCGACGGAGCACGAGCATGCGAAGCTTGTCCAGCGTGGTGCCGACAGGGCCCGCGAGCGATGCAGCGGCGTCCTTGGGATGGTGCCGCGGGTCGGCCACGCGGTGCAGGCCGCGTCCGGTCCACACCAGCGCCCCGTGATAGAACGAGCGCAGCCGCAGCGCCTCGTAGTCGAGCTGACGGCGGGCCTCCGGATACGCCGTCAGCAGCACCTGAAAGCCGCGATCGAGCAGAAACCCCTCGGTGCGCTCGGTCCGCACCCGGCCGCCATGGACCCGTTCGCGCTCGAGCACGCGGACCCGACGTCCGGCCCGGACGAGCACGTCGGCGCAGGCGAGTCCGGCGAGACCGGCGCCCACGATCACGACCGGATCCGGCGCCGGGGTGTGGACTGCGGAACTCATGGGGGACAAACTTAAGGGCGCTTCGGCGCCGTTGCGCCAATTCCACCCGAGCAGGAGTGCCGGCCATCGCTACCATTGTTTCGACGCCGCTCGCCCCGTGGACCACCAAGGATTCCGAAAAGCTCTACAACATGAGCGGATGGGGACTCGGTTATTTCCGAGTCAACGACGAAGGGCACGTCACGGTACATCCCGACGGAAATCCCAAGCGAGGGCTCGATCTCTACCAGCTCGCGCTGGACCTCAACGCACAGGGCGTCGGGCTACCGCTCCTGCTTCGCTTCTCCGACATCCTGCGATCCCGGATCCAGGCGCTCGCGGGCCAGTTCCAGCACGCCATCAAGGAGTTCGGCTACGATGGCCGGTACACCACTGTGTACCCCGTCAAAGTCAACCAGCAACGCCACATCGTGCAGGAGATCGTGGAGTTCGGCACACCGCACGGTGTCGGTCTCGAGTGCGGTAGCAAGCCCGAGCTCATGGCGGTGCTGGCGCAGAACGAGAGCACAGACCACCTCATCGTCTGCAACGGATACAAGGACGAGGAGTTCATGCGGCTGGCGCTCATGGGGGAGCGGCTGGGGCACACCGTCATGATCGTGCTCGAGCAGCTCAGCGAGCTGGACGTGCTGCTCCGCGTGGCCGACGAGATGGGCGTGAGGCCGACCGTGGGGGTTCGGATCAAGCTGGCCACCGAGGGGTCGGGGCGCTGGGCCAAGAGCGGCGGGGAGGACTCGAAGTTCGGTCTCGGCGCGGTGGAGCTGGTCAAGCTGCTCGACCGGCTGGAGAGCCTGAACCGGAAGGACATCCTGCGCCTGGTACACTTCCACCTCGGCAGCCAGATCCCCGACATCCGGTACATCAAGGCGGGACTGGAGGAGATCAGCCGGTACTACGCCGAGCTCCGCGCCATGGGGTTCGACCAGCTCGACTA
>DASSUE010000210.1:0-4233 GCA_035707305.1 Gemmatimonadales bacterium | reverse complement strand
CGTTGGAAGGCATGGGAATGAACGTTGACGAACCCCGGCAGCACCGCCCGGCCGGTCAGCCGGTCGGTCGCCTGGGCCTCGAGCCGTCCGACCGCGGTGATCCGCCCGCGTTCGTCGATCGCGATGCGGATGTCCGGCTCGAAGCGCGATCCCGTCCAGGTGAAATCTGCCTGCACGACCAGTCTGGTGGTCACGAGGTGTGTCCCATGCGAGTGCGCCGCAATATGGTGCCGGTCATCGAGCCCGTGCTATTGTATCCCATCCCGTCGCCCGAGGTTGGCGGTGGCCGTTTTCGAGCTCGTCATCGCCCTGCTGTTCGTCGGCGCGGTGCTCGCGGCGCTGGCGCGCCGCATCAACGCGCCGTATCCCGCGCTGCTCGCGCTGGCCGGCGCCTGCCTGGCCCTGCTGCCGGATGTTCCGAGCATTACGCTCGACCCGGAGCGCGCGCTCGCCTTGTTCGTAGCGCCGGTGCTCCTCGACGCCGCGTTCGACTCGTCCCCGCGGGACCTCAAGGCGAACTGGCGGAGCGTCACCGCGCTCGCCCTCGTGGCGGTCGGCCTGACGGTCATCGCGGTAGCGGTGGTCGCCCGCTGGCTGGTGCCCGGCCTGCCGTGGGCCGCTGCGGTGGCGCTGGGTGCCGTCGTGGCGCCGCCCGACGCCGCGGCCGCCACCGCCGTGCTCCGCCAGCTCCGCCCGCCACATCGGCTGCTGGTGATCCTCGAAGGCGAGAGCCTGTTCAACGACGCGACCGCGCTCCTGACCTACCGGCTGGCGATCGCGGCCGCGATCACCGGAACGTTCTCGCCGTGGAGCGCGCTCCCGATGCTGGCGGCGGTCTGCATTGGCAGCATCGTGCTGGGCGTGGTGCTGGCCTGGATCACCCTCCGGGTGCTGAGTCGGATCCACGACGTTGCCACCGCCGTCATCGTCCAGTTCCTCTCGACGTTCGCCGTGTGGCTCATCGCCGAGCGACTCCACCTCTCCGGCATCATCACCGTGGTGATCTACGCGATCATGGCGGCCCGCACGGCGCCCGACCTCACCCCGGCGCGGCTTCGCATCCCGTCGTACGCGGTCTGGGAGGTCGTGGTGTTCGTGCTCAACGCCCTTGCGTTCATCCTGGTCGGGCTGCAGCTCAAGCCGATCCTGGAACGGCTCACCGGAGGCGGGCTGGTCGACTATGCCGTCACAGCGGCCGCGGTCACCGCCGCGGTGATCGTGGTGCGGCTCGTCTGGGTGGCCGGATACGCCGCGGTGGCGCCGACGCTGCGCGGTCGGTCGGCGGTCGTGGTCGCCTGGTGTGGCATGCGGGGCATCGTAACCCTGGCCGCGGCGCTGGCGCTGCCCATCGATTTTCCCTACCGCGACCTGGTCCTGTTCACCGCGTTCTGCGTGGTGCTCGGTACGCTCGTGCTTCAGGGCATGACGCTCCAGCCGCTCATGCGGGCGCTCGCCCCCGAGGACGACGGATCAGTGGAACGCGAGGTGCACCTCGCGCGCACTGAGGCTGCGCGCGCCGGATTGGCAGTGGTGGAGAGGGCGGACAGCGGGGACCACCTCGTGCGGCTGCTGCGCGGCAAGTATGAAGCCCGGCTGGCCGCGGACGGCATGCCAGCCCTCACCAGTGTGCTGCGACGGGCCCAGGCGGAGGAGCGCCGCACGCTGTCGGGGCTCCGCGCCCGCGGGGTGATCGGGGACGACGCGTTCCATCGAGTGGAAGAGGAACTCGATTGGGCCGAGGTGAACGTCGACGCGCTGGCCCGGTCAGCGAAGCAGGAGTGATACGGTGTAAATGATCAGCCCCGCCAGGCCGCCGACCAGTGTGCCGTTGAGCCGGATGAACTGAAGATCACGTCCCACCGCCAGCTCGATTCGCTGCGCCGCCGCCTCCGGATCCCACCGGCTCACCGTGACCGTGATGAGATCCGATACCTCGTGACGGTGCTGCTCCAGCAGCGAGGCGACGAAGTCGGTGAGAAAATCGTCCAGCTCGGCAAGCCGCTCCGGGTTCGTGACCAGCGACTCGCCGAGCGAGCTGATACCACGCGCCAGCGCCCGGACGCCGGACCCGTCGCCGGTCTGATCCGAGTAACGGACGGCGGCCTGGCGAGCCCGGTCCCAGAGCGAGGAGGCCAGCTCCTCAACCACTGGATGCCCCAGCAGGTCTTCCTTGATCTCCTCGGTCCGCGCCTGGACGTGCGGTGAGTGCTCCAGCCGATCCACGAACTCGCGGAATGCGACATCGAACCGCCGCCTGAGCGGGTGGCCGGGATCCGATGCGACGTCGGCCAAGAGCGACTGCGCACCCGCGAGCAACTTCTGGTAGAGCACGTCGTCGACGATGCCGGGCACCCACCACGGGCTTTCGTCGCGGATCTTCCAGCGGATCTGGTCCCGGTTGGTGTGGATGGCATCGCTCGCCATCCGGAGCGCCTCGTCGAACAGCGCCTGGTGTCGGTCGTCCGTCGTGACCGCGGACAGCAGCTTGCTCAGCATCGGAGCGAGCTGAACCTTCTGCAGCCGGGCAAGCGCGCTGGACCGGATGAGCTCGCGGGCATCGTCCTCCGGCAGGGTCTGCACCGCCTGCGCGACGCCGACGGCGAGGTCGCGGGCCAGCCTGGCGCTGTTCTCCGGTGTGCTGATCCAGCGGGCGATGCGCTCCGCGAGCCGCATGGAATGGAGCTTGGCGCTCAACACCTCGCGCGACAGGAAGTGGCGCTGGATGAAGTTGGCCAGCACCTGCCCGATGCGGTCCTTCTGATTCTGGATGATGGCCGTGTGGGGAATGGGGAGCCCCAGCGGGCGGCGGAACAAGGCGGTCACCGCGAACCAGTCCGCGAGTCCGCCCACCAGCGAGGCCTCGGCAGTCGCCCGCACGAATCCGAGCCAGGGATACGCGGGTTCGAGCAGCCGCGCCACAACGAACACCAGCAGCGCGACCCCGAGAAAACCGGTGGCCACCCGCTTGAGCGAGGCGAGCTCGGCCCGGCGCACCGACTCGTCCATCGGTGGTGGCACCGGCGAAACCGGCGGAGCCGAGGGCGACGGCGCGGTGGAGGCGCTCACGTCGATTCCCACACCAGGGTGTCCAGCAGCTCGCCGGCGCGCACGAACTCGGCGACGGGGAGGCCCTCGTTGGGCTTGTGCGCCACCTCGATCGAGCCCGGTCCCCAGATCGCGCAATCCAGCCCCAAACGCTGGAGCCAACTCGCGTCGGTCGCGAACGAGACCGCCCGCGTCTCGTGCTGGCCGAGGTGACATGCGAGCGTCCGGTAGACCGGAGCGGTTTCCGCGAGCACCATGGGTGGGCTGTCGCCGATCCCCTCGACCACCGCGTCGGCGACGGCCGCCACCGTGGCCCGGACCCGCTCCACGGCCTCGTCGCTCGACATTCCGGGGAGGAGTCGTATGCCCAGCTCGATCACGCAGCGCTCCGGGACCACGTTGAGGGCGGTGCCGCCGACGATGGTGCCAACGCTGAGGCTGGGAAACGGCACCTTGCCGAAGAACTCGCCGTACGCCGGCCGCTCGGCCGCCATTTCGGCCCGAAGCGCTGCCAGAGCGACCAGAACCGGTCCCGCCGGTTCGATGGCGTTTCGGCCCAGATGGGGATAACCGCTGTGGGCCGACTCGCCCGACAGCGTCACTCGCACTTTCAAGTGACCCTTGTGCATCCGCGCCACGGCCAGCGACGTGGGCTCGCCGATGATCGCCGAGCGGGGCAGGGGCGCCGATGCGTTCCAGGTCTCCGCCAGCCGGCGTGCTCCCAGCGTGCCCAGCTCCTCGTCATACGTGAACACCAGGCTGAGAGGACGCCGGAGCGGCTTCGATGCGCGATCGACGAACCGGTTTAGCGCCAGCGCCACGAAGCCCTTCATGTCACAGGCGCCGCGCGCCACGTACCGATCCCTGGCGCGGACCAGCTTGAACGGATCGCTCTCCCACCCGCCGCCGGGCGGCACGACGTCCATGTGACCCGACAGCAGGAGGCCGCCGCGGTCGGCGTCGGCCGGGCCGGCGGTCACCACGAGATTCACCTTGCGGCCGTCCGCGGAATGGTTTCGCGCCACGCGGACCCCGGGGCGGTCCACGTACTCGGAGATGAAATCGGCGAGGTCGAGGTTACTGCGGTGGCTGGTGGAATCGAACGCGACCAGCCGGGCGAGGAGGGCCTCGTCGGTCAGCTGCATGGGCGGAAGCTACAGCGGGCGCGACGCTCGACAAAGCCGCATG
>DASSUE010000209.1:0-8307 GCA_035707305.1 Gemmatimonadales bacterium | reverse complement strand
CCCCCACCATGCGGTCGAGTGCGCGGGTGTAGCTCAGTTGGTAGAGCGTCAGCCTTCCAAGCTGAGGGTCGCGGGTTCGAGTCCCGTCGCCCGCTTGTGAAAACGCGTGCAACATGAGGATCGTCGCTCGCGTAGCTCAGTTGGTAGAGCGCGTCCTTGGTAAGGACGAGGTCACCGGTTCAATCCCGGTCGCGAGCTTGGAGACGGCATGCCCAGAGACAAGATCATTCTCGAGTGCACCGAGTGCCGCAACCGGAACTTCTTCCAGACGAAGAACCGCCGGAAGCACCCGGAACGCGTCGAGTACCGGAAATATTGCCCGCGCTGCGACCAGCACCGGACCCACAAGGAGTCGAAGTAGGTCATGAGCGCGCAGGCAGCGCCCGCAGGCAACAAGCTCTCCCTCTGGGTCCAGGACACCGTCGGATTCTTCCGAGCGGTGCGGACCGAGTTGGACAAGGTCACGTGGCCCACTCGGCCGGAGCTGATCAAGGCCACGCGGATGATCGTGGTACTGTCGATCGTGCTCGGGATCGCCATCGGCCTCCTGGACTGGGTGCTGCAGAAGATCCTGGTGGACGGCATCGCGGCGCTCGCGCGGTGACGACGATGGAATACCGCTGGTACGCCATTCAGACGACGGCCGGGCACGAGAATAAGGTGCGGAGCCTCTTGCAGCGGCGGATCGAAGACGATCCGCGGCCGGCAGACACCAAGCTGATCCGCCAGGCGCTGGTGCCGGTGCAGGAAGTGATCGAGCTGAAGAACGGCAAGAAGGTCAACGTCGAGCGGAAGCTGTACCCGGGGTACGTCCTGGTCGAGATGCAGATGAGCCAGGAAGCCTTGCACGTGGTGAACAGCATCCAGGGCGTGATCAAGTTCGTGGGCAGCGGCAAGCTGCCGCAGCCGCTCCGGCAGGACGAGGTGAATCGCCTGCTCGGCATCGCCGAGGCGGTGGCGGAGGCCGAGCCGAAGGAAGAGATCCCGTTCATGATCGGCCAGGTGGTCGAGATCACGGAGGGGCCGTTCTCCGACTTTAGCGGTACGGTCGAGGAAGTGCTGTCGGACAAGGGCAAGGTCAAGGTGAGCGTGAGTCTCTTCGGCCGCCCCACGGCGGTGGAGATGGACTACACGCAGTTGCGCGGGCACTAACCCCCGCGTCCCGCGACCGCGCGGGTCATCGCGGCAGGACGTCGGCTAGGCCGATTCCGATACGGGGAGTGCGATGGCAAAAAAGATCCAGGCAGTCGTGAAGCTTCAGTGCCCCGCCGGCGCGGCCAATCCCGCGCCGCCGGTGGGCACGGCGTTGGGTCCGCACGGCGTGAACATCATGGAGTTCTGCAAGCAGTTCAACGCCCGGACCCAGAGCCAATCGGGCATGGTCATTCCGGTGGTGGTGACCATTTTCTCGGACCGCACCTTCCAGTTCATCACCAAGACGCCCCCGGCGCCGAATCTGCTCCTCAAGGAAGCGGGCATCGACAAGGGCAGCGCCCAGCCGAATCGCACCAAGGTCGGCAGGGTGACCAAGGCGCAGCTGAAGAAGATCGCCGAGATCAAGATGCAGGATCTCAATGCATCCGACCTCAACAGCGCCATGCGCATGATCGCGGGGACCGCGCGGTCGATGGGGCTGGAGGTCGCCGACTGATGCCGGCCGTCGGGAAGAGGTTCCGGGCTGCCTCGGCCAAGGTCGATCGGACGCGCCAGTACTCCGTCCCCGAGGCCGTGAGGCTCGTCAAGCAGTCAGCCTTCGCCAAGTTCGACGAGACGGTGGACGTGGCGGTGAACCTCGGCGTCGATCCGCGCCACGCCGATCAGGTGGTCCGCGGCACGGTGGTGCTGCCGCACGGCACCGGCAAGTCGGTGCGCGTGCTGGTCATCGCCCAGGGCGATCGAGCCCGGGAGGCGGAAGCCGCCGGCGCCGATTTCGTGGGCGTCGAGTACATCCAGAAGATCAAGGATGGCTGGCTCGACACCGACGTCATCGTCGCGACGCCCGACGTCATGGGTCAGCTGGGCGCGTTGGGCAAGGTGCTCGGTCCGCGCGGCCTGATGCCGAACCCCAAGGCCGGCACCGTCACGATGGACGTGACCAAGGCGGTCCGCGAGATCAAGGCGGGCAAGATCGAGTTCCGGGTCGATAAGACCGGCAACGTGCACGCGCCGGTGGGCAAGGTGTCGTTCAATGCGGAGCAGCTCGCGGAGAACGTGCAGACGTTCATGGAGACGATCGTGCGGGCCAAGCCGTCGGCCGCGAAGGGCACCTACATCAAGTCGGCGACCATCTCGAGCACGATGGGGCCGGGCGTGAAGCTCGACACGGCGGTGTATCGATGAGCAGGACAGAGCGCCAGGAAACGGTGGAGACGCTCACGGCCGAGCTGCGGGAGTCTCCCAACCTGTACGTCACCGACTTCAGCGGCCTCAACGTGCTGCGGATGACCGAGTTCCGCCGCCGGCTGCGGGCCGCTGGAGTCCGCTACATCGTGGTCAAGAACACGCTGGCCCAGCGGGCGCTCGCCGCCAACCAGGTGACGCTCCTCGACGAGCATCTCGCCGGCCCCACCGGAATCGTGCTCGCGGGGCGGGACGCGCTGGCCGCGGCCAAGGTGCTCACGGAGTTCCAGAAGGAGTTCGAGAAGCCGACGATCAAGATCGGGTTGGTGGACGGCAAGCCCGTCACCCCCGAGCAGGTCAAGCGGCTCGCGTCCCTGCCGTCACGCGAGCAGTTGCTCGGCCAGCTGGCCGGAGCACTGCAGGCGCCGCTGGCGCAGTTCGCCGGCGCCATGAACGGCATGCTCTACCAGATGGTCGGCGCCCTCGAGGCGCTTCGCGCGCAGCGGTCGTCGTAGGCGCGCACCCGAGCGCGCGCGTGGGAGCGCGCCCTACGGCGACGTTTTCAACCGGAGAGAGACACGACACAATGGCAACCACCACCACGCTGAGCAACGAAGAGATCCTCGACGCGATCGGCAACAAGACGGTCGTGGAGCTGGCCGAGCTGATCGAGGCGTTCAAGACCAAGTTCAACGTCACGATCGCGGCGCCGGTGGCAGCTGGCCCGGGGGCCGGTGGGGCCGGCGGCGGCGCGGCTGCGGCGCCGGTCGAAGAGAAGACCGAGTGGGCCGTCGTCCTCAAGGAGGGCGGCGCCAAGAAGATCCAGGTCATCAAGGTCGTGCGCGAAATCACCAGCCTGGGTCTCAAGGAAGCCAAGGACGCGGTGGACAACACGCCCAGTACCGTGAAGGAAGGCGTCTCCAAGGCCGAGGCCGAGGAGATCAAGAAGAAGCTGGAAGAGCAGGGCGCGGTGGTCGAGCTGAAGTAGCTCCCTGATGCCTCCCCGTCCGGCCACGGGGGTCGGGCGGGCCATCACGGCGCTTCTTCAGTGAGACGCATGCGCTTAACGCTTCCGGAAACCCGAGTCTTTCCGAGCCCCGCGACACCCCGCCCCCGGCGGGGGATTCGCGTTCGGGGCCATTTGTGTTGCCTGAGAGTGATCTGATGCCCGATATCCGACCCGTCATCACGTTTAGCAAGCTGGAGGGCGGCATGCCGATGCCGCACCTCCTCGACATCCAGACGGCTGCGTTCCAGACCCTGCTGGTCCCCGACGACGTCGAGGGCGCCCGGCAGGACGTCTCGCTGGAGCGCGTCTTCCGGGATCTGTTCCCGATCTCGGACGTGAACGGCAAGTACAGTCTGGACTTCCTCCGCTACTCCCTCGGTGAGCCCAAGTACACCGTCGAGGAGTGCATCGAGCGCGACATGACCTACGCGGCGCCGCTCAAGGCCACGCTGCAGCTGGTCGTGTTCGAGGAGGTGGACGGCGAGCGCCGCCCCAAGAACATCATCGAGAAAGAGGTCTATCTCGGCGAGCTGCCGATCATGACCCCCCTCGGCACGTTCGTGATCAACGGCGCGGAACGCGTGGTCGTGAGCCAGCTCCACCGCTCTCCCGGCGTGGTGTTCGAGGAGGACACGCACCCGAACGGGCAGCGGTTGTATTCGGCCCGCATCATCCCGTTCCGAGGCTCGTGGGTGGAGTTCACGATCGACATCCACGACGTGATCTACGTCCACATCGACAAGAAGAAAAAGTTCCCGGCCACCGCGCTGCTCCGGGCGTTCGGCTACGGGAACAACGCCGACATCCTGAAGCTGTTCTTCGCCACCAAGGAGCTCGATATCACCGGGCAGATGAGCGCCCGGCACGAGCGGCGGGAAGTGGTGGGTGCGCTCCTGGCCGAAGCGGTCGCGAACCCGGAAAACCAGGGCGGCGAGCCGCTTGGCGTCGTGGGCGACGAGCTTACGCAGGAGCGGCTGAACGAAATGCGGCACAAGGGCGTCAAGTCGGTGAAGGTGTTCGCCGGATACACCACGATCGACCTCCGCGACGACGACCAGCCGACCACCACCCGCGACCGCCATCTGCACGTGCTCGCGTTCCCGGTGGCCAACCCGGAAACCGGTGAGGTGTTGGCCGACGCCGCCGAGGAGATCAGTGACAGGCTTCGGAAGAAGCTGCTCGATCAGGGCGTGCAGCGGGTGGAGGTGCTGTTGCCCGCTGGGCGCTCGGAGTCGCCCTTGGTGAAGAACACCCTGGCCAAGGACCCGACCCACAGCGAGAGCGAGGCGCTGGAGCAGATCTACGCCCTGCTTCGCCCGGGCGATGCGCCCAACCTCGAGACGGCACGGCAGCAGCTCCAGAAGCTGTTCTTCAACCCGAAGCGCTATGACCTCGGGCGGGTGGGCCGCTACAAGATCAACCAGCGGCTCGGGCTCAAGATCGACCCGAACCATACGGTCCTCACCGAGGAGGACTTCATCGCGATCATCCGGTACCTGATCGACCTGCACGATGGGCGCGGGTTCACGGACGACATCGATCACCTGGGCAACCGGCGCATCCGGTCCGTGGGTGAGCTGATCGCGAACCAGTTCAGCGTCGGCCTCTCGCGCATGGCGCGGCTGGTCAAGGAGCGGATGAGCATCAACTCGGATCCCGAGAAGATCTCGCTCGACGACCTGGTGAACGCGCGGACCGTGAGCGCCGTGATCCAGGCGTTCTTCGGCTCGTCGCAGCTCTCGCAGTTCATGGACCAGACCAACCCGCTGGCCGAGTTGACCAACAAGCGCCGGCTGTCGGCCCTGGGTCCGGGCGGACTCACGCGCGAGCGCGCCGGGTTCGAGGTGCGTGACGTGCACTACTCCCAGTACGGCCGGATGTGCCCGATCGAGACCCCGGAAGGTCCGAACATCGGCCTGATCACGAGCCTGTCCACCTACGCCCGCATCAACGAGCTCGGCTTCATCGAGACGCCGTACCGCGTGGTGAAGCACGGCAGGGCCACCAATGAGCTCCGCTGGCTGTCGGCCAGCGAGGAAGAGGGCTACGCGGTGGCGCAGGCCAACGCGGTGCTCGACGCCGACGGCAAGTTCGCCGACCAGCTCGTGCTGTGCCGGAAGGGTGACGACTATCCGCTGCTGCCGCCGGAGCGGATCGACTTCATGGACGTGGCCCCCGAGCAGCTCGTGTCGATCGCCGCCGCGCTGATTCCGTTCCTGGAGCACGACGACGCGAACCGCGCGCTCATGGGCTCCAATATGCAGCGACAGGCCGTGCCGTTGTTGTTCCCCGAGTCACCCGTCGTGGGCACCGGGCTCGAAGAAAAGGTGGCGCGCGATTCCGGTTCCGTGATCGCCGCCCGCCGGGCGGGCACCGTCACCCGGGTCACCGCGGACGAAATCATCGTCGATGCCGGCGTGAACGGCGCGACGGCAGGTGACCAGCCGCTCGCCCGGTTGCACCAGTACGACCGGTACCGGGTGCGGAAATTCTGGCGGACCAACCAGGACACCGCCATCAACCAGCGGCCGCTGGTGCAGCTGGGCCAGCAGGTGGCCACCGGCGAGATCATCGCCGACGGCGCAGCAACCGACCGGGGCGAGCTCGCCCTCGGCAGCAACGTGCTGGTGGCGTTCATGCCGTGGTACGGGCACAACTTCGAGGACGCGATCATTCTCTCGGAGCGACTGGTGAAGGACGACGTGTACTCGTCGATCCACATCCAGGAGCTCGAGCTGCACGTCCGGGATACCAAGCGCGGACAGGAAGAGATCACGCGGGAAATCCCCAACGTCTCCGACGAGTCGCTGATCGACCTGGACGAGCGCGGGATCGTGCGCATCGGCGCGCACGTGAAGCCGGGCGACATCCTGGTCGGCAAGATCACCCCTAAGGGCGAGACCGAGCTCTCCCCCGAAGAGAAGCTGCTGACCGCCATCTTCGGCGAGAAGGCCAAGGACGTGAAGGATTCGTCGCTCAAGGTGCCGCCGGGCATGGCCGGCGTCGTGATCGACGTGAAGATCTTCTCCCGCATCGAAGACCAAGTGGTGGAGAAGGACCGCGGTGAGCGGATCGGCGAGGTGCGCCGGATCGAGAACGACGAGAAGGCGCGGATCAGCTCGGTGATGGTGGAGGAGCTCAGCCGTCTGCTCGACGGGCAGGAAGTGGCCCTGATGCTGAAGTCGGGCACGGTGGAGGAATATCTGCCCGCGGGGAGCAAGCTCACCAAGGCGGCGCTGGCCGATATCGACCTGAGTGAGGTGGACCTCAAGACGCTCCGGGTGGCCAATCGCGCCGCGAACGAGCGAATCCGCGCCGCGATCGACGTGGCAGCACGCGAGCGGGCCAAGGTGGAGGAGAAGGCGGAAGACCAGATCGACAAGATCCTTCAGCCGGACGAACTGCCTCCGGGCGTGATCCAGCTGGTGAAGGTGTACATCGCCGAGAAACGGAAGATCTCGGTGGGCGACAAGATGGCGGGACGGCACGGCAACAAGGGCATCGTCGCCCGGATCGTGCCGGAGGAGGACATGCCGTTCCTGCCGGACGGCTCGCCGGTGGACATCGTGCTCAACCCGCTGGGCGTGCCGAGCCGCATGAACGTGGGCCAGATTCTGGAGACCCACCTCGGGTGGTGCGCGCGGATTCTGGGCTTCGAGGCCAAGACCCCGGTGTTCCGTGGCGCCGACGAGGCCGAGATCGGCACGCTGCTCCGGCTGGCCGGGTTCAAGTGGGCGGCGGAAAGCCTGCGGCTCCGAACCCAGCCGCCGCCGGTGTCGGAGGCGGCCATCACCCGAATGGTGCGCGATCTCAAGAATGTGGCGGTCAACAACGGGCACACCACGTTGCGCGAGGCCGGCATCGCCGAGCTGGGCGCGAAGGGCGCGTCGGCGGAGACCCGCGAGTTGTACCAGCGCCTTCGCAGCTTCGTGAACGACGCCGCTCGCGAGTTGGCTGAGCGGGAGCTGAGCCAGCGGCGGATCGAACTGGAGCACGCACGGGCCCACGCCGGCGAGTCGGGACAGAAGCAGTCCTCTAAGCCCGTGAAGGAAGCGGAAAAGGCGGCGCAGGTGTCGCCGGCCGAGGCGCTGGAGGTCGCCGGCAAGTCGGCGCTGGCCAAGCTGCTGTCGGAGAAGGATGCCGACGTGGACGCGGCGGCGGACGAGCTGCTGCGCTCGGCCGGTCTCACGCCGGCCGGCAAGGCGCGGCTCCGCGACGGGCGGACCGGCCAGGCGTTCGAGGGCGAGATCACGGTGGGCTCGATCTACATGCTGAAGCTGAGCCACCTGGTGGACGACAAGATCCACGCCCGCTCGATCGGCCCCTACTCGCTGGTCACGCAGCAGCCGCTCGCCGGCAAGGCGCAGTTCGGCGGCCAGCGGTTCGGCGAGATGGAAGTGTGGGCGCTCGAGGCGTACGGCGCGGCGCACACGCTGCAGGAGATGCTCACGGTCAAGTCGGACGACGTGAACGGTCGCAGCAAGGTGTACGAGGCGATCGTGAAGGGGCAAAATCTGCCCGAGCCGGGCATCCCGGAGTCGTTCAACGTGCTGGTCAAAGAGCTCCAGGCGCTGGGCCTCAAGGTCACGCTTGGCACCACCGACGCCAGCGACGAGTAGAGGATAGACGATGATTGACTTTCGGAGCGGGCGCGAGCCCAAGAGCTCTTCGTTCGACTACATCAGCATCCGGATCGCCTCCCCCGACGAGATCCGGGGTCCCCGCGATCCCAAGGAGCGCGAGCGGCTCGAGCTGCAGGGGCAGCGCGCGTGGTGGTCGTGGGGCGAGGTCACCAAGCCGGAGACCATCAACTACCGGTCCTTCAAGCCGGAGAAGGATGGCCTCTTCTGCGAGCGCATCTTCGGTCCGGTGAAGGACTGGGAGTGCCACTGCGGCAAGTACAAGCGGATCCGCTACCGCGGCGTCATCTGCGATCGCTGCGGGGTGGAGGTCACGCT
>DASSUE010000208.1:0-8766 GCA_035707305.1 Gemmatimonadales bacterium | reverse complement strand
GCGCAGGATGACGCCGATTTCGCCACCCGCGTGCTCACCCAGATGGCGAAGGACATCGGCGACGGCGTGCCGGTCGGCTATGTGAACCCGTTCGTCATCGCCCCGCTCGAGCGGCGCGACGTGGTCTGGAAGAAGTTCGTCGCGGACCACAAGTGGGACCAGAAGTTCAAGGTGGGCAAGTTCAGCCACGACGTGGCGGCCGACAACGCGAAGCTCGCGGCCGCCGCGCTCAAGCAGCATCCCGACGTGAAGGCCGTCTTCGCACCGTACGACGAGCTGACCAAGGGCACCATCACGGCCATCGAGCAGAACGGGCTGGCCTCCCAGGTCGCCGCGTACGGGATCGACATCTCGGATGCCGACATCGAGCTGATGACGAAGCAGGGCAGCCCGTGGAAGGCGACCGCCACCGCGGATCCTGCTGCGGTCGGCGCCGCCGTCACCCGCACCCTGGCCCTCCAGCTGGCCGGCCAGCTCGGCAAGCAGCAGGTCGTGTTCCCCGGGGTCCTGATCACCCAGGCCTTTCTGGTGGACAACCAGATCAAGAACATGACCGACTTGCGGGCCAAGCTACCCGCTTTGAATCTTGGCAACATCGCCACGGCCGCTTGGATCCGGTCCACCACGTTTTGACCGGAAAGGAGCCAGCATGCCCGAAACGACTCTTCATCCTCACAGGGAATTCCCGCCCGACACCACGAGCTATCTCGCGCTCCGGCTGGACGGGGCGCGCGACCTCTACTTGCTGGCGCTGGCCCTGGGTGAACGCCCCGATGGATCGGCGCCCTTCGGGCGGATGATCCGCGAGGCGCGGATCCACTTCGCGGCCGTGATCGAGGAAGCCCGCATCGCCGGACTCGAAACCAGCGCCATTGCCAGCGTGCTTGCCAGATTCGATCTGGCCGACGGCGTCCGGCCCGAGCTGTGGACCCGGCTGGAGCAGATCCTCGCGGAACGGGCGGCGCGGACCCGGCAACAACGTGGGAGGAGCAGCCCATGACCTACGTGATCGCGGAACCCTGCATCGGCGTCAAGGACCGGTCGTGTGTAGATGTGTGTCCAGTGGACTGCATCTACGAGGGAGACGACCAGCTCTACATCCACCCCGACGAGTGCATCGACTGCGGCGCCTGCGTGCCCGAGTGTCCGGTGACGGCGATCTTCGCCGATAACGAAGTTCCGCCCGAGTGGGAGGCGTTCACGGCGAAAAACCGCGACGTCTTCGCAGGCGACAATCCGCCGGGAGCGCCGAAGAGATAGCGGCGCTCCCCCCGCGGGCCACCGCTCACCACGCTCCGGATGCCAGGGCTTATACTTCGGACGTCGGGTTAGGCCGGCCCGAAATCACTCCCATCACTTCGTCCACCTCGGGGCCCAGCGATTCGAGTGTCACGCTTCGCTTCGGAGGTGCCATGTACTCACCCACTCATACGCCGATCCGCCAGGCGAGTCTTTCGATTGGCGCGGTGGGCGTGGATCCGACAGCCCCACGGGTTCTGGTCGTGGACGACAGCGACGCGCTGCGAGCCTCGGCGGTCCGCACTCTCACTGACCAGGGATACGCAGTGTCGGAGGCCCGTCACGGGCAAGACGCACTACAGGTGATCGACCACGCGGCCGAGCCGTTCGATGTCGTGGTAACTGACGTCAGCATGCCCGTGATGAGCGGATACAAACTCGGGCGACGCCTGGCCGCATGCCGTCCCGGTTTGCCCGTCGTCTACATGTCGACCGCGCCGAGCGCGGCATTGCTCCGCTGCGGCATGCCTCCGGGTCCCACGCCGTTTCTGCGGAAGCCGTACCTGCCCGAGGAGTTGATCCGCGAAGTCGCCGCGGTGATCCCGGCGCGGGTCTAACCCGCCGCGATGCCGCGGGCGGCACCGGCTCGTCAGGCCAGCCGCCACTCCGCGAGCGAGGCACAGGCCTCGTCTCGGCCCTGGTCCGGAATGATGGTCAACTCCAACGCCGTGACCCCAGCAAGATCGACGCGCACGTCCTCGACCTCGCTGGTGGCGCCGCGAGGGCTGAAAGTGTACTGCTGACGAACCAGCTCCTGGAACGAGTGAGCGCCGCCGTGCGACCAGCGCAACGCGAACTCCTGGGTGCGCTCGACGGCTTGCTCGACGAAATGCAGCCGGATGTGATGAAGCTCGACCGGCCGGGAGAACAGCAGTCTGATGGTTTGCTCTCCCGGCTCGGCAGCGCGCCAGCCCGATGCACCGCTCGGCCTGCTAGATATCTCGGGCCCTGCGGTGGGAGACCGAAGCTACGGGCGGCATAGGTCGGGTGAGGTGATGCCTCACCCGGATCGATCACGCCCGCGGAGGAGGCCCCACCTGCCGCGGGTGAAAATGGAGTGGGTCACGCAGGCTCTGGAGCTCCCGGTAGTAATAGAGCGCCGTGGGCCGCTGGTCGCGGAAGCGCAGCCGTCGCAGCCATGCGATCTCCTCCTCGCTGGCCGTGCCGCTCAGGGAGCGGTCGCGGAGGAACTCCTTCAGCCCCGCCTCCTCTCCTTGCGGGGGGCCTTCCTGCTCGCTGAACTCGAACCGCTTGACGTGCCCGGGCATGACGCGCGGATTCAGCGCGATTTCGAGCGTGAAAGCCGCGAGATCGAAGTGCCACGACTCGATCAGCGGATCGAGGAACGAGACGCAGTCTTCCAGCGAGACGTCGTGGATGTCCGCGTCGAGAAACTGGAGCACGATCACCCGCACTTCCTCAAAGCTCCGACCCCCCAGCTCGGCCACCATCCGCAGCCAGTACTCGTTGTCCAGCTCCGCCTTGGCCACCTGCTTGACCACGTCGAGCAGCTTCTGCGTCACCAGCCGTTCGACTTCCCCAAACGGCTCCTTCTCGAACACCCCGCGCATCTGCCCTTCGTTCTCCGGGCTACACTTGCGGAGGATCAGGGCGCGCACTTCCTGGAACAGTGGTGCGGGATCCCCGCCCAGCTGCCGTTTGACGTGCTCCCGGCGCTGAATGGTGGCCAGCCGCGCGAGCTCGCCCTCGGGCAACCTCAGGAAGCGCTCCATCTTCTCGTAGATGTCGGTCCGGTTCGGCGCGGGGGGCGCTTTCTTTCGGGTGAGCAGCTGCGAGATGTAGGACTCCGTGACGTGAGCGGCTTCGGCGAGATCTCGCTGCTCCAAGCTGAACTCCTCGAGTCGGCGTCTGATCGCTGAAGGGACGTCCACAATTCTCCTCCCATCCTTACTTCACCAAGCTTGTCAAACGTTTAACCTCATTTCAGATTTGAATATGACTCACTTGACCAGTTTGGTCAAATGGGTTATTCTAACCTTGATTTACCACCCCGGTTAATTCCCCGCGCAGTTGAGGAGCTTCTATGTACGCCCGGACCGTTTTCCTTCGCCTGAGGCCTGATACCGGTGCCAGGTTCGCCCAGATCATCGAGGATGAGATTCTGCCGTTGCTTCGTACCCAGAGTGGCTTCGAGAACGAGATCACCCTGGTGGCGCCGGAAGGTCGGGACGTAGTGGCCATCAGCATCTGGGATCAGAAGGAGAGCGCCGATTTCTATGGCCGCACCGCCTACTCTCAGGTCCTCCAGCATCTAACCAACGTGGTCGAGAGAACGCCGGACGTCCGAGGCTACGACGTCGCAAATGCGACCTTCCAGAAGGTCCCCGCAGTTGAATGAGGCCGACCAGTGCGCGCGAGGGCCAGGGCGGGCGAGAATCCGCGCCGCTCGAGCCGCGTCACACCTTCTGCCGACGGTGCTCCTGGTGGAGGACCAAGCCATCGTTCGGGATCTGGTCGAGCGCCAGCTTCAAGCGGGTGGATACCGGGTGATCCCCGCTGCCAGCGGAAGGGATGCGCTCGCGATTCTGACCCAGCACGCCTCGACCATCGATCTGCTCCTGACGGACATCATGATGCCCGGCATGATCGGGCCCCAGCTCGTGGCGATCGTGCAGCTCCGCTGGCCGACACTCCGCGCGATGTACCTGAGTGGCGGCGCCGAGAACTGGGCCGAGGAGCTGATGCGCAGCACCGGCGTCGAGTGCCTGACGAAGCCGGTTACGGCAGGCCAGTTGTGTGACGCGCTGGCAGCAGTGTTGCCGACTGGTGGAGGCGTAAAGGACTGAGCGACGGTGCTCAGTCGACTTCCCGCACCCACCACGCACCGGTGCGCCGCCGCTCCTCCGGCGTACTGAAGCGATAGTCGTACAGGACCAGGCGAACGAACCGGGGTGGCGCGTCCACGAAGGGGTTCTCTCTCAATAGCGCCAGCACCTCGGGCGTGCCGGCCCGCAGGTGGCGGGCCAGCGACTGCAGCCACTGATAGTTTCCCGCCGGATCGAGCCCGGCGAACCACATCTGCCAATCGAGCCGAGGATGGAACGGCGCCACGAACCCGGGTCGTCGCGTGACCGACCCCGGCTTGTAGCGGAACTCGTACTCGGTCCAGGTGGCGCCGTCCCGGCTGCCTTCGATCACGAGCTCCGGCCGCTTCGTAGTCATCACCCGAAACAACCCGTAGCCGTTGATCGAGCGAACCGGCGCCACCCACTCCATGATCTGCTCGGACCACCTGGGGAGGTATCCCAACCCGTGGGCGCGCGGGAGCGTGTAGGCGATCTCCCGAGCGAGGCTCAGGAAGCTCAGGACCAGGAGCACCGGGGCGACGGTTGCGACGACCAGCCGCTGCGGCCGCGACTGTTCCCGATCAGCGGTGAGACCAATGGGAAGGAACCGGCCGAGCAACGCGTCGTCGAGCACCGGCACACAGAGCACGATCGTGAGGAGATTGAAGAAGCCGTAGTTGCCGGTGGCCGCGATACCGAGCTGGAAGAGGATGATCGCCACGCACCCGGGGACCCGGAGCAGGCGGAGGCGCGCCGGGGCGAAGAGGAGGAACGGGGCACCCAGCTCGATCAGGAACATGATGAGCGTGGCTGCGCGATGCACGCCGCTCGAGAAATGATGCGCGTACCAGGCGGTCACCGGCGGCAGCGGCTGGGTCTCGAAGTGGTAGTCGAGCGCGGTGGCGGCGCGCCAGGTCGGATCTCCGCTCGCGAGCTTGGTGATGCCGGAGAGGAACATCAGCTTGAAGAGGAGGAAGACGAGCAGCCACCGGGCGAGCGGTGACGGGCTCGGTTCAGAGCGACGCGGCAGCCATTGAGCCGGCGCCCACAGGAGGGCAAGGAGCCCGGTCTCGAGCAGCAGCACGTCCCACTGAAACGAAAGGAAGTCCTGCCCGGCTACGCTGAGGGAGAGATAGAGCAGCCAGAGCAGGGCCAGCGTCGCGAGCGGCGCCACGCCCAGGACGAGCAATAGGGCGAGCCCGACACCGGCCCAGGAGACCAGCGTGAGCGCGACGTCGCTCGAGCCGAGCCAGAAGACCGTGGGGAGGAGCCGGTACGCCTCGGTCCCGTAGATCGAGCGGGCCCACTCGAGGAACTGCCCGGCGGGCATGATGCCGTGCTCGCCGACAAGTCCGGTGATCTGAACGGCGAGCGACGCGAACGCGATGAGATAAACAACGCCCAGCAGGCGGAGGAACAGCCAGCGGGACAGGAGGTAGTTTCGGGGCTCGGCGGTGCTCGGGATGGCGGGCGGCCTGACCACTAGCCGGCGATTCCGGACCAGAGCCCCAGCAGCAGGAGCACCGCAGCGAGAACGAGCACGACGATCACGATGCGGAGAACCGGAGGGCGCGGGGTGACTTCCTGCGGCGAGAGTGGCGGGGGAACGACGCCGGTCGCGCCTTCGACCGGGCGCGACACCCTGCGTGGCGGAGGCGGCGCGGTGGCCTCGGGGGGTGACTGCACCGTGAGGGCGTGCGCCAGCTCGGCGGCGGAGGCGAAGCGGTCTTCCGGTTCGGGCGCCAACGCGTGCTGGATCGCGAGATCCACAGCGATCGGGACGTCCGGCCGGATGATGCGGAGCGATCTCGGCGGGCCGGCCAGCCGCTTCATGATCAACGCCTGACCGGTAGGGCCGGTGAACGGCGGCTCGCCGGCGAGCGACTCGTAGAGCAGGCAGCCGAGCGAGTAGAGGTCGGTCCGGGCATCCACCGCTTCACCCGCCGCCTGCTCCGGACTCATGTACGCCGCCGTCCCGATCACAAGCCCGGTCTCGGTCAGTCGCGATCCGGCGGCTTCACCCAGGGCCTTGGCGATGCCGAAGTCGGCCACGAGGGCATGTCCCTGCGAGAGCAGGATGTTCTCCGGCTTGATGTCGCGGTGGACGATGGCGCGCTGGTGGGCGTAGTCGAGTGCCGACGCGATCTCGCGAGCGATCCGGATCGCCTCGTCGACCGAGAGCTGAATCTCCCGGCCCAGCCGCCCGCGCAACGTCTCTCCCTCGATGTACGGCATGGTGAACCAGAGCTGACCGCCTGCGTCACCCGAGTCGAGCACCGGTAGAATGTTTGGGTGCTGGAGCTCCGCGGTGAGCCGGATCTCCCGAAGGAACCGCGCGGGGCCGAGGCTTGCGACGAGACCGGGGCGCAGAAGCTTGAGCGCCACCGGTCGGCTGTGCTCCAGGTCGTGGGCGAGGTAGACCACGGCCATGCCGCCATGGCCCAGCTCGTGATCGATGGTGTATCGATCGCGGAGAAGCTCTGCGAGTGGAGCGGACACCTCGGCCACGGCAACTCCCGAGTGGCGACTGGTCGAAGGTTAGACCTGCCTTCCCTTCGCCGCCGTGAGCCAGACTGCAATCGCCTACGCAGCTGATGTGCGCCGCGGCGAGAGTCGGGCCAGCAGCCATGGGGCCATGCAACTCGTATCATCCCCGGCACTTGACGCAGCTTGCCGGACCGCTGTCGGACCGGCGACCCGGCGAATCAGCAGGTCACGTGCAGGATGGCGTTGGTGTCTGCCGGCTCCCGTTTGAGTCGGGTGATCGCGTGGGCCGTCGGCTCGATCACCAGCTCGACGTTCCGCCGCTCGGCCTCGCGCTTCACCTGGTCCATCACGGGCAGTGCCCCCGTGCCGGTGCCGATCACCAGACGGCGGCAGTCCCAGGGTATGTCTTCCTCGGCCGACAGCGGCGTGTGGGCGAACTCCCCGCGAAACCGCTTGGACGGTCCCTTCTTGCGTTTGCGTACCTCGCCGCGGTCGATCACCACGTCGTGGTCGTAGGTGCTGCCATCGATCACGATCGACCCGAATGAGAATGACTGGAATTGCATGATCCCTCCTCGCCGGAGACCACCCGGCTGCACCACAGCATACCCGGACGAACGATATATTGGCTCACGCCCTGTCCCCGGTGAGGCCCATCATGCGACTTCCCTGGCTGCTCCAGTTCAGCGACTTCGCCCTTCTCTTCATGCGGCTCCTGGTGGGCTGGATCTTTATCTGGAGCGGATGGAGTCACGCGAAGGACCCGGTCAGCCGAGGCCAGAGCATCGGGGCGAGTCCCGGGTTCACCCGTTTCCTGGGAATCGCGGAGCTGGCGGGCGGGTTGGGGGTGGCGCTGGGCGTGCTGACCCAGATCGCCGCGCTGGGCCTCATCCTGGTCATGCTCGGCGCCATCCAGAAGAAGATCTTCACGTGGCACACCGGGTTCTGGGGCAAGGGCAACGACGGCTGGCACTACGATCTGATGTGCATCGCGATGCTGTTGGTGATCGCCACCACCGGAGGCGGCCGGTTCGTGCTCATCTGATTCACCACGGAAACACGGAAGACACGGAATGAGCACGGAAAGAGCTGTAACTGTAGTTTTCTTTATTCAGTTCCGTGCATTCTCCGTGTCTTCCGTGTTTCCGTGGTCAAGAACAGCCAGAGCGAAGAATCAGTCTTTGAGGGAAGAAACGGGAATGTCGCGAACGCGCAGGGACACAACATGAACTCCGGACGCGCAAGTCCGGCCGCTGAGGTGACGGCGTGGCCCGCCCTCCCGCTGGAACAGTGGCGCGACACCCGCGACACGCTCCACAGGTGGACGCAGATCGTCGGGAAGACTCGGCTCGCGCTGGCACCGATGGTGAACCACTGGTGGCACGTCCCCCTCTACCTGTCGGCCCGGGGGCTCACGACGTCGCGGATGCCATACGGCAGCCGTGGCGTCGAGGTCGAGTTCGACTTCCTCGACCACGTCCTCGCGATCCGGACCGATGACGGCATCACGCGGCGTCTGATGCTCGCACCGCGGAGCGTCGCCGACTTCTATCGGGAGTACACCAGCACCCTCGCGGCGCTTGGTCTCCAGGTCCGCATCTGGCCGCGCCCGGTCGAAGTGACCGAGGCAATTCCGTTCGACCAGGACCAGGCACACGCGAGCTACGATGCCGAGGCCGCGACCCGTTTCTGGCAGGTCCTCGCGCAAGCGGAGCGCGTGCTTCAGGGATTTCGCGGACGGTTCATCGGTAAATGCAGCCCGGTGCACTTCTTCTGGGGGAGCTTCGATCTGGCGTGTACCCGTTTCAACGGCGAGCGCGCCCCGACCCACCCGGGCGGGATCCCGAACCTCGCGGACTGGGTCACCCGCGAATCGTACTCCCACGCCTGCATCAGTGCGGGATGGTGGACGGGCACGCCGGATTCACCGGTCGCGGAGCCGGCGTTCTATGCCTACGCCTACCCCGAGCCTCCCGGCTGCGCCGAGGCGCCGATCCGGCCGAAAGCGGCGCAGTACAACGGAACGTTGCGGGAGTGGATCCTCCCATACGCGGCCGTCCGCGGGGCAGACGACCCGGACACCGCGGTACTCGATTTCTTCCAGAGCACCTATGAGGCGGCGGCCGATCGGGGCGGCTGGGATCGCACGGCGCTCGAGCGATGAGCGGTTGGC
>DASSUE010000207.1:0-7597 GCA_035707305.1 Gemmatimonadales bacterium | reverse complement strand
GCGACCGACAACTCTCCAGGCGCCCAGGCGGGGCGCTCCCGCGAGTACGTACTTCGGCTGCCCACCATGAGTGAGGTGCGGGCCGCCCAGCGTCAGAGCGGCCAAGCGGTCGCTGGACGGCTCGACAGTCTGGCCGAGGCGAGTCGCGCGCTGGAGCGCCAGACCGAGGACCTGGCTCGCGAGCGGCCCCGCGCGACACCGGGACAGACCCGGAACGCGAACGAGTTGCGCTACGAAGATGCCCGCCGGGCGGAGGCAGTGGCGGCGAAGCAGGAGGCGCTGGTTCGCGAGGCGGAATCGCTGAAGGATGCGATCCGCGAGCTGGAGCGGAGCGCCGATGCCGCCGGTCTCACCGATTCGACGTTCCAGCGGCAGCTGCAGGAAATCCGGCAGCAGCTCGATCGCGCTCTTACCCCCGAGCTGCGGGAGAAGCTTCAGGCGCTTCGCGACGCCCTTCGCGAGCTCAAGGCGGACGAGACCAAAGAAGCGCTGGAGGATCTCGCAGAACGGCAGCGGCGCCTGCGCGAGGCCCTCGAGCAGAGCCGCGAGCTGTTCCAGCGCGCGGCTCTGGAGGGCGATCTCGCGAACCTGACGGAGGAAGCCCGCGACCTGGCCGACGATCAGCGCCAGTGGAACGAAGCCACCCAGCAAGCTGACAGCATCGCCGCTGCCGAAGCCGAGCGGCAGTTCGCCGCTCGGGCGGATTCGCTCGGAGCTCAGCTCGAGCGGCTCGAGGCGGAATTGCCCAAGGGGCGGCAGGACAAGCTGCATGCGGCGGCGGATCAGGCCCAGATGGCGGCGCGGGAGATGCGCATGGCGATGAGCGCTATGCGTCAGGGCGCACGCGAGGACGCGCGGCGCCGCGGACGCCGCGCCGCTGAACAGCTGCAGCCGCTGGGCGACCAGATCGCTCAGGAGCGTCAGGCCCTGCAACACGACTGGCGGCGGGAGGTGTTGGAGGCACTGGATCGTGCGCTGGCTGAGGCGACGCGACTGAGCGAGCGCCAGCTGGCCGTGGAGCGGTCGCTCCGCCGGGGGGCTCCGCCCGCCCTCACCCGCAGCGATCAGGCAGCGCTGGAGGAGGGCGTACAACGCCTCGGCACGCAGCTCCGGTCGGTGGCGGGAAAGAACGCGCTGGTGCCACCTGCCATCGCCGAAGCCTTGGCGATCGCGCAGTTGCAGATGCAGCGCTCGCGCGAATCAGTGTCCTCGGCCACCCCGAACCCGCGCGAAGCCGCCGAGCGAGCCGGGGACGCGGTGGACGCGCTCAATGCGGTGGCGTATCGCCTGCTGCGGGCCCGGGACAACGTGAGCGCCGCCGCCTCGGGCTCAGGGCTGGCCGAGGCCATGGAGCAGATGCGCGGCCTGGCGGGACAGCAAGGGCAGCTCGGTCAGCAATCGGCAGGCCTGTTGCCCCAGATGGGGACGAGCGCCGCGGGATTGCAGGAACAGCTCCGCCAGCTCGGCGCGCGGCAGCGCGCGCTGGCGGAGCAGCTCGAGCGGTTGCGCGGCGGTGGCGAGCTTCCCGGCGCGGGGGAAATGGCGGACGAGGCTCGCGATCTCGCTCGCCGGTTGGAGGCTCAGCGGCTCGATCGCGAAACTGTGCAGCGTCAGGAGCGGCTGTTCCGCCGGATGCTCGATGCCGGTCGGACGCTTCAGGGGCAGGAGGAGGACGAGCGCAAGGAACGAGAGAGCACTACCGCAAAGGATGACGATTCCCGGCTCCCCCCTGCGCTTCGAGCCCGGCTCGACGACGACGGCCGGATCCGGGTCCCGAGCTGGGACGAGCTCCAGCAACTCTCTCCCGAGGAGCGGCGCCTGGTCGTGGACTACTTCCGGCGGTTGGGTGGGACGACGAGCGATGAATAGACGCTGGTGCCTAGCCGCCTCGATCGTCCTTGCGTGGCCCGCGCTCGCGCGAGCCCAGGAAGGCGGCGCGGCCCGGCGAGCGTTCGATCTCGAGCGCAAGGGGAGCTACGTCGAGGCAGCGGAAGCGTACCGCGGGGTGCTCGCGGCCAGCCCGGCCGACGCGGCGGCGCTGTTCGGGCTGGAGCGAACGCTCATCGCCATGAACCGCCTGGGCGAGATTCTGCCGCAAGCACGCGCTGCGCTGGCCGCCTCGCCGTCGGGCGGCCCGATTCACGGAATTCTGCTTCGCGCCTGGGCGGCGCGTGGCGACATGGACAGCGTGCGCACCGTGGCCCAGCGCTGGGCGGCAATCGACCCCGACGACGAAACGCCGTACCGGGAATGGGGCCTCGCGGCGCTGGCGCGGCGCGATGCGAGCGAGGCGCAGCGGGCCTTTCTCGCGGGCCGGCAGCGGCTGGGCCGGCCGGACGCGCTTGCGGCCGAGCTGGCGCAGACTGCGATTCAGCAGCAGGACTGGCCGACCGCGCTCAGGGAATGGCTGGCCGCGGTGGGCCGGGTGCCCGGCTATCGCAGCAGTGCGGTCGCCACGCTGGGCCAGGCGCCCGACGCGTCCCGGGCCGAACTGCTGCGGCTGCTCCAAGCCGAGCGAGGGCCCGCGCCGCGTCGGCTGGAGGCCGAGCTCCGGGCGCGCTGGGGCGATGCCGCAGGCGGTTTCGAAGCGCTGTCCGCGGCGCTCCCGCAGAACCGCGCCGCGGCTATCGAAGTGCTGGTGGGTTTCCTCGAACAGATCCGTAATCAGCCCGGGCCCGCGGCCCGCCGGGCGCAGGCACAAACCCTCGTTGCGCTGGCGGACCGAAGCGCGGGGCCGCAGGCGACGCGGTTCCGGCTCGAGGCCGCCCAAGCGTTCGCAGATGCGGGCGACAAGACTGCGGCCCGGCGACTGCTCGAAGGCGTAGCGACGGATTCCATCGCGGCCGGGAGCGCGGCTGGCAGTGCCGCCGCGACGGTGGTCGGCGTGCTGCTGGCGGAGGGAAAGCCGGAGGAGGCCGAAGGAAAGCTGGCCGGGCTTGGACGTGGGGTGACGCCACCGGAGCGGGCCGCGCTCGCGCGCCAGGTGGCGTGGGGCTGGGCACGAACCGGACGGCTGGGCCGCGCCGACACGCTGCTGGCGAACGACAGTACCGTGGAAGGGTTCGCTGTCCGCGGCCGGGTCGCGCTGCTCCGCGGCGATCTCGCCACCGCCTCCGAGCTTCTAACCGAAGCCGGGCCGTTCGCCGGCACCCGGGAGGAGGCCACGGCCCGGACCACGCTGCTCGCGCTGATCCAGACCATCGACGCCGACAGCCTGCCCGCGCTGGGCGCCGCGCTTCTTCGGCTGGAGCAGGGCGACACCGCCGAAGCGATGACGGCCATCGAGCGAGTGGCCGACAAGCTGCCTCCCGACGGCGGTGCGGCCGAGCTTCGCCTGCTCGCCGGCGCGGCGGCACGCTCTGCCGGCCGCACCGCCGACGCCGAACGGCTGTTCCGCGCCGCGCTCGAACCCGCATCCGCGGCGTCCGCCTCGGCGGCCGGGCTCGCGCTTGGCCGGCTCCTGCTCGAGACCGATCGCGCGGCGGAAGCCGTGCAGGTGCTCGAGCAGCTCATCCTCGCCCACCCCGAGAGCGCGCTCATTCCGCAGGCGCGCCGAACTCTCGACCAGGCCCGCGGCGCGGTGCCCCGCACATGAAACGTCGGGTATTCGTCGCCTCATCGGCATCGGCACTGCTCGGCCTCGGATGGGGCGTGCGGCCGGCTGCTGCGCGCCGCGGAGCGTCCTGGCTCCTGGTACCGATGGACGATGCGCAGACCGACCACCTCAAGGCGTACGGGCTCGCGTTTCGCGCGCTGGAGCGGGGTGAGCGGACGGAGTGGTTGCTCAACTATCGATTCGGGTCCTTTCTGCTTCCCGCCGGCTCGGCGACCACCCGCGACGCGAGCCTCAACGGCGTGGCGGTCGAGCCGGTGGACGATGGTGGCGTCCTGGCGATACGCGCCGAGATCGCCGAGGGGAACATGGACGCGGTGCCGTTGGAGAAAGTGCCGAAGGTGGCCGTGTATGTCCCGCCGAACACACCGCCGTGGGACGATGCGGTCACCATGGCCCTCAACTACGCCGGCATGGCGTTCGAGAAGATCTGGGACCCCGACGTGCTGCAGGGCGGTCTCAAGAAGTACGATTGGCTGCACCTGCACCACGAGGATTTCACCGGGCAATACTCGAAGTTTTATCTCAACTACGCGGGCGCGCCGTGGCTTCGCGAGATGGTCCAGCGGAATACCTCCACCGCGGCGGCGCTGGGCTACGCCACGGTACCAGAGGAAAAGAAAGCTGTGGCGCGGGCCATCGGGGCGTACGTGGAGCAGGGCGGGTTCCTGTTCGCCATGTGCACCGCGACGGAAACCCTCGACCTCGCGCTCGCAAGCCCCGGTGTGGACATCTCTGCCGGCTACGCCGACGGCACGCCGGTCGATCCCGACGCGACCAACCGGCTCGCCTGGGATCACGCGCTGGCGTTCCAGAACGCCCGGCTGGAGCCGAGCCCGACGACGCCGGTCTTCTCCGACATCGATGGTCACCAGGTGAACTCGCTGGACCGACGCCAACCGCTGGGGTCGTTTCAGCTCTTCAACTTCAGCGCCAAGATCGACCCCGTCGCCGCGATGCTGGTGCAGAACCATCGGCAGGTCATTCCCGACTTCTACGGGCTCACGACGTCGTTCACCCGCCGCACCCTCAAGCCAAGCGTCACGGTGCTGGCCGACGAGGCGGGAGCGCCGTGGGTGAAGTACATCCACGGGGACCGCGGGCAGGGCACCTGGACGTTTTTCGGCGGACACGATCCGGAGGATCCCCAGCACCAGATCGGGGACCTGCCGACGGATCTCGCCCTTCATCCCCATTCACCGGGCTATCGCCTGATCCTCAACAACGTGTTGTTCCCCGCAGCGAAGAAGAAGGAGTTGAAGACCTGAGGTCGGATGACTGAATCCAGCGCGAGAACACCCGATGCCATCCGCGCCTACCTCGCTCGCGAAATCGCCGCGGCCGGGGGACGCGAGGTGTCGTTTGTGGCCGAGGTGGGGTCGGACGGAACCATCACTTCAGCGCGCGCAGTCTCGCGGGGGACGGTCGACATGGTGCTCGCGCTGCCCGGCGTGGCGCAGCGCGGGGAAATGCTGCTGCACAACCATCCGAGTGGGCGGCTGGATCCCTCGATGGCGGACCTGAACGTGGCGGCGCGGCTTCACGACGGCGGCGTTGGATTCGGCATCATCAACAACGACGCGAGCGCGTTGTATGTGGTCGTGGAAGTGCCGCGCGATCGTGAGACCGTGCGGCTCGATCCCTACGAGATCGTGGCTCAGCTGGATGAGGGCGGCGCCGTGGCCCGAGTGCTCGGCCAGTTCGAGGACCGGCCGACGCAGCGCGACATGGCCGCTTACGTGGCCGACGGCTACAACGACGGCGGGGTGCAGCTACTCGAGGCCGGGACGGGAGTCGGGAAGTCGTTTGCCTACCTGGTTCCCGCGCTGGCGTGGGCTCGCGCCAACGGAGAGCGGACCGTCGTCAGCACCAACACCATCAATCTGCAGGAGCAGTTGGTGGGGAAGGACCTGCCGCTGCTTCGCAAGGCGCTCGCCTGCGACGGCTATGTGCCGACGTTCGCGCTGCTGAAGGGCTGGCGCAACTACCTCTGCCTCGCCCGCCTGGGAAGCGCCGTGGGCGCGCAGCGAACCTTGCTGGAGCCGGACAAGGTCGACGAGTTGACCGGTATCGCCGAATGGGCCGCGCGCACCGCCGACGGCACGCTGAGCGATCTGCCGGTCGCGCCCAGCGCCGAGGTCTGGGAGGAGGTCAGCGCCGAGCCCGATCTCTGCACGCGCCTCAAGTGCCCGCACTTCGATCGTTGTTTTCTATTCCGGGCCCGGCGTCGCGCGGCCGAGGCGGATGTAGTCGTAGCCAATCATCACCTGCTCGCGGCCGATCTGTCAGTCCGCGAAGCACAGGACAATTGGGAAGAGGCGGCCGTGCTGCCGCCCTACAAACGGCTCGTGCTCGACGAGGCCCATCACCTGGAAGACGTCGCCGCGCGACACCTGGGCGTGCAGGTCACGAGCCGCGGCGTGCGGCGGCTACTCGCGCGGCTCGAGCGAAACGGGCGGGGCCTCGTGCCCAGCCTCACGCACGAGCTCATGGCGCAGGATGACCTGCTGAGCCGCGCCAGCCTGGACCTGATTCGCGAACAGGTCCTCCCCGCCATCGCCCACGCGCGCCAGGCGGCAGACGCGCTGTTCCTGCGTCTCAACGAACGGCTGGGTGACGCCCCCGGGGCGCAGCTCCGGCTGGACGACGCTTTTGCCGACGACGACATCTGGGCGGCGGGACTTACTCGGGAGCTCGACGCTGCGCTGACGGCCTTTCGCGGGCTGGGCGATGCACTCGACACCATCGCCGACCGGCTGGGGCTGTCGGGCGACAGCGAACGTCCCCGGCAGCTCTTGCAGGAAACCAGGGGCGTGCTCCGCCGCCTCGGTACCGTCACCGATGGCTTGAACCACACGCTGCGGCCGGTTCCCGGCGGCCCGGCCACGGTGCGGTGGATCGAGCGGACCGCCCGCGGACAGCACGTCGCCTTGCACGCGGTGCCGCTCGATCTCGCGCCGATGCTGCGGACGCTGCTGTTCGACCGGCTCGACACGGTCGTGCTCACCAGCGCGACCCTGGCAGCGGGGGGCGAGTTCGACTTTCTCGAATCGCGCCTCGGCCTACAGGGGGAGGACTCGCCGGTGACGGTCCGCGAGATTTTCGCATCGCCGTTCGACTTTCCGAGCCAGTGCATGTTCGGCGTTCCCACCGATCTTCCCGAGCCGCGCGAGGACGAGGTGGGCCACGGTGTGGCACTAGCCCGGGTGGTCACCGATCTCGCGTGGGCGTCGGACGGGGGAATGTTCGTGCTGTTCACTAGCCACGCCGCGCTGCGCCGCGCGGCGGCGGAGCTGCGCGGGACGCTCGGCGCGCGGTGGCCGCTCCTGGTTCAGGGCGACGCGTCGCGGGATCTCCTGCTGCGCCGCTTCCGCGAGGCGGGGAACGCGATCCTGCTCGGGACCGACTCGTTCTGGGAAGGGGTGGACGTGCCAGGGCGTGCGCTCCGCGCCCTCGTGCTACACAAGCTACCTTTCAAGGTGCCTACGGAGCCCATCACCGCCGCCCGGCTCGAGCGTCTGGCAGAGCAGGGCGCGGACGGATTCACGTCGTACCTGCTGCCCCTCGCCGCCCTCAAGCTCAAACAGGGATTCGGGCGACTGATCCGGAGCCGCCAGGACACCGGCGTCGTGTTGCTCCTCGACCCGCGAGTCGTGACCAAGCGGTACGGCCCCCTGGTGCTGGGTGGTCTTCCGCGGGCGGAGCGTGTGGTCGGATCCTGGGTACACGTGCGAACCCGGTGCGAGGATTTCTTCGCTCGGTTCGGGATCGGAGCGATCGTATGATCCCGGTACGGCCGGGCAAGATCGTATGCGTGGGCCGGAACTATGTCGAACACGCCAAGGAGCTGGGACACGACGTTCCGCTGGAGCCGCTCATCTTTCTGAAGCCGAACACCTCGCTGCTGGCGTCCGGTGACGCCATCCGGCTGCCGAGCGTCTCCCAGCAGGTGGAGCATGAGGCGGAGATCGGCGTCGTGGTGGG
>DASSUE010000206.1:0-13502 GCA_035707305.1 Gemmatimonadales bacterium | reverse complement strand
ACGCCGGCGGGCACGATACCGCTGCGTGCTCGCATACCTGTCGTCGCCGCAGGCCGCCGTTGAAATCATCGAAGCAACCTGCGCCGGCACCATACTCGATCAGCCGCGGGGCGGTGGTGGTTTCGGATACGATCCGCTGTTTCTCAGTGACGATATCGGCAAGACCTTCGCGGAAGCGACGCCAGCCGAGAAGGATGCCGTAAGTCACCGCGGCCGAGCGTTCCATGCGCTGGTCGAGCTCCTGGGTGCCGTCGGTCGAGTCAACCCCATGCCCGAACACCAGTGAACTGTCTCCTTCTCGCCGCGCTCGGCGCGGCGATCAGTGCCTGTGCCGCACGGCCGGCTCCTACCGCGTCACCGGCGCCAAGCAAGTCGGCGCCCTATCCCTCGACCTACCAGCGCCGGAGCGCTCCACCGGTTCTCATCCGGAACGCCACCGTCCTCACTGCTGCCGGGGCCGAGCTGACGAATGCGTCGGTGCTCATCGTGGACGGCAAGATCGCGGGCGTCGGCACGAACCTCACCGCGCCGCCCGGCGTTGTCGACATGGACGCAACCGGGAAGTTCGTCACTCCCGGACTCATCGATGTGCACAGCCACCTCGGGGTGTATGCCGCACCGAGTACCAGCGCCGAGGGGGACGGCAACGAGGCCACGCGACCCGTGACCGCGGAGGTGTGGGCCGAGCATTCGTTCTGGCCCCAGGACCCGCAGATCCCGCTGGCGGTCGCAGGGGGTGTCACCGTGATTCAGGCGCTTCCCGGATCGGCCAACCTCATCGGCGGGCGGTCCGCGGTGCTGCGGCTAGTCCCCGCGCGGACGGTGCAGGAGATGAAGTATCCCGGCGCACCATATGGGCTCAAGATGGCGTGCGGCGAGAATCCCAAGCGGGTGTACGGGAAGACCGGACCGTCCACCCGGATGGGCAACATGGCGGGCTATCGGTCGGCGTTCATCGAAGCCCAACGCTATGGAGAAAAGTGGGAGGCCTGGAACAAGTCGAAGTCCGGAACCAAGCCCGACCGCGACCTCAAGCTCGAGACGCTGGTCGGTGTGCTTCGCGGCCAGATCCTGGTGCAGAACCACTGCTATCGCGCCGACGAGATGGCGCAGATGCTGGACCTGGGGCGCGAGTTCGGGTTCAGGATCCGTTCGTTCCACCACGCGGCGGAGGCGTACAAGATCGCCGACCTGCTGGCGAAGGAGCAGGTGGCGGCCTCGATCTGGTCCGACTGGTGGGGCTTCAAGATGGAATCTCTCGATGGCATCCCGGAAAACGCCGCATTGGTTCAACAGGCCGGTGGCATCGCGATCATCCACTCCGACAGCGAGAACGGAATCCAGCGGCTCAACCAGGACGCCGCCAAGGCGATGTACGAGGGAAGGCAGGCCGGCCTTCCGGTCACGCGGGAGCAGGCGATTCGGTGGATAACCCGGAATCCGGCGTGGGCGCTCGGCATCGACAGCCTGACCGGCACCCTGGAAGCGGGTAAGGCCGCAGATGTCGTGGTCTGGTCCGGTGATCCGTTTTCGGTGTACTCGAAGGCCGAACGGGTCTACAACGAGGGGTCGCTGGTGTACGACCGCAACGATCCCAAGCATCAATGGCGAACTGATTTCAATCTGGGGACCGGCGCGCCAGGGGTGGGGCGATGAGCGCCGCGGGATTGGTTCTCGTCGTTGCCGTCGCCCTCCTGTCGGTGCCGCCGGCCGTGGCGCAGACCGTCGCCATCGTCGGCGGCAAGGTCTACCCGGTTTCCGGTCCGCCCATCGACCGGGGGACCGTGCTTCTGCGCGACGGACGCATCGCCGCTGTCGGAGCCGAGGTGAGCGTGCCCGATGACGCGGCGCGCATCGACGCCACCGGGAAATGGGTAACGCCCGGGTTGATCCAGACCGGGAGCACCCTCGGCCTTCACCTGCTGGACGTCGGTGGGCAGGTCGACACCCGGGAAGACTCGCTCGAGGGTCCGCTCAAGCCGGCCTTCAACGTCGCCGACGCGCTGGATCCCACTGCACTGCCGCTGCCCCCCGCGCGCATGCAGGGCATCACCAGCGCGGTCGCTGTCCCGACCACGGGTCTCATCCCCGGCCAGGGCGTCATGTACGACCTGTTCGGAGAGCGGGTCGAGAGTCTGTTGGTGCGCTCACCCGCCGTGATGGTGATCGACTTCAGCCGGAGCGGGAAGGCAGCCGGCGGCGGCAGCCGTGCCGGAATCATGAAGCGGCTCCGGCAAGTCTTCCGCGATGCGCTCGAGTACGACCGGCGTCGAGACGACTTTCGCCGGGCAGCCATGCAGCCACTCGCAGCATCCGCCGAAGACCTCGAGGCGCTCAAGCCGGTGCTCCGGGGTGAGCTGCCGGTCCTCGCTATCGCGAACCGGAAAGGCGATATCGAGAACGCGCTTCGAATCGCTCGCGAATTCGGCCTCAAGCTGGTGCTGTGGCAGGGAGCCGAAGCGTGGCAGATCGGAGCCGACATCGCGCGGGCGCGCGTCCCCGTGGTCGTCGAGCCTCTCACCGACGTTCCCACCTTCGACCAGCTCGCGCCCCGCCTCGACAACGCCACCTTGCTCCGGGCCGCGGGGGTCAACGTGATCATCGCACAGCGCGACGAAGCGCTACACCGAAACCTTCGCTTTGCCGCCGGTAACGCCGTTCGAAACGGATTGGACTGGAACGTCGCGCTCCGCGCCGTTACGCTGGCTGCGGCAGAGGCCGCGAACGTGGGCGATTGCTACGGGTCGCTGGAGCGGGGTAAGGTCGCCAACGTGGTGGTCTGGTCGGGCGATCCGTTCGAGTTTTCCAGCTGGGCAGAACACGTGTTTATCCGGGGCAGGGAGGTGCCCCGGGTAAGCCGGCAAACCCAGCTCAGGGAGCGTTACCGAAAGCTGCCGCCGACGTACTGACGGCTCACTCCACCCAGTCGGCAACGAAAATGTTGGTCTCCCCGGGGCGGGACGCGTTCCGGTTGGACGCAAAGACGAGCTTGGAACCGTCCGGACTGAACATGGGGAACGCGTCGAACTCCGCACTGGTGGTGACGCGCTCGAGCCCGGTGCCGTCCCGGTTGATCAGGTAGAGATCGAAGTTTCGGCTTTTCGGGTCGGGCTGGTTCGAGGCGAAGACGATCCGCCGCCCATCAGGGTGAAAGTATGGCGCGAAGCTCGCCGCTCCCAGACGGGTGATCTGTCGCGCGTCGGTCCCGTCCGCGTTCGCAACCCAAAGCTCGAGGCGCGACGGGCGCACCAGCCGCCGCGCCAGGAGCCGGCGGTAGTCCACGGTATCGGCGGCCGATGCGGGGTACATGGCGCGCCACACCAGCGAACGGCCGTCGGGCGAAAAGAACGCGCCCCCGTCGTATCCCACGCGGTTCGTGATCCGGCGGACGTCGGTCCCGTCCACGTTCATGCTATACAGCTCGATGTCGCCGTCGCGGGTGCTGGTGAACACCACCCGCTTGCCGTCCGGCGCCACGGTTGCTTCGGCGTCGTAGGCGTCGTTGTTCGTGAGGCGCCGCAGATCGCTGCCATCGGCGCGCGCGCTGTAGATCTCGAACCGGGCGAGGGGCCAGACGTACCCCTGTGAGCGATCGGCCGGCGGCGGACACTCCGGAGACGCGTCGAACGTCGAGCTGTAGAGGATTCGGCGGCCGCCGTCGTAGAAATAGCCGCACGTGGTGCGGCCCAGGCCGTTCGATACCCGAGTGAGCCCGCTCCCATCCACGTTCATCACGTATTGCTGGTCACATCCTGAGTCGGCCACTTCCTGCCGCTGAAACACCAAACGCCGGCCATCAGGAGAGAAGTACGCTTCGGCGTTGTTGCCGCCGAAGGTCAGCTGACGGATGTTGCGGAGGTGCCGCTCAGTCGGGTCCCCAGCCAGCATCGCGGCCCGCGGACCCGATCCCGCCGCGCACCCCAATGCCCCGGCGATCGCTCCGCCAAGCAGCGCCGGCTGGTGCAGGAAACGAAGGATCATGGCGCGGAGTATACCCGCGCGTTACCCTGGTAGGCATGGTAGACCAAGTGTTCGCCGCTGTCGACCGCTGGGTTCAGCGCATCGATCGACAGCGGAGTGTCCTGCCGCTGTTCGCTGCCCTTGGCGCACTCCTGCTGCTGCAAATGTGGCCCGCGGCGTGGAACGGCAACGAGGAAGCTTACTTTCAGCTCGGCTACCGCACGTTTGCGCCCGAGAGTTTCCCCCAGTTTCATGCAGCATTCGACACGGCTTATGCACGGGTCGTTCCGATGTACCTGCTGGGGGCCGCGGTGCATTTGCTGGGCTACGATGGCGCACACCAGGTCGCTCGCATCCTCATGGCGATCCTGTACGCCGCCGGACTGGCCTACTTCTTTTCAGCGCTGCGGTTCTCGGTGTGGGATGCGCTGCTCGTCGTGGTGGCGTTCATCCTCGCCGGAGAGCGGCTGATGGGCGGTGAATGGCTGTTCCGAGGGGTGGAATCGAGAACGATGGCGTACGGACTGCTGTTTTTCGGGTTCGGGTTCGCTCTCCGGCGGCGCTGGATCGCCGCCACGATCACCGGCGCAGCTGCGACCTACATGCATTTCCTGGTCGGCGGGTTCTGGACTGCGATGATCCTGGTGCAGCAGTGGCTCGAAACCAGGCAGCGACGCGAGCTGGGCCGCGTTCTCGCGGTCTACGTCATTCTCACCCTGCCTCTGGCCTGGCTGATTGTGCGGGATCAGGTGATCGGCGCCACACCCGCGCACGGCCTGGCCGAGCAAATCTACGCGGCACGGGCTGCGTGGCACGTCGCACCCTTCCGCAGCAGAGGCGCGCTGTGGAACTGGATGCCGGGGATCGTCAGCACCGTTGCTCTGTTGCTCGTCCTCGGAGCCGCCGGCCGCCACCACCGCAGCGACGATCGCGCGGGCCGGCTGGTGCGGCGCACCGCGCTGCTCGGTCTGGCGTATTTGCTCGTCGCGCTCGTGGCGGCGTTTGCGGACCGGCACACCCAGATTCTCGCGAAGTTCTACGTGTTTCGCCCCAGCACGCTGACGCTGTTCCTGTCCATCACCACGATTGTTGCGCTGCTGAGCGAGTGGTTGGTGAATAGCGCGGCGGCGGTCGAATCGCTCGTCGTTTTCGCCCTGGTGGTGTCGGTCTCTTGGCAGACCTTGCGGATGCAGGTGGACCGGTCACGCGAGGCCGTGTCGGCGCTCCCGCAGCGCGGTGAGCTCGTCGCGGCCATCGAGTCGCATACCGCGCCCGGCGACGTGGTGCTCATCGAGCCGGTACGCGAGTTCGATGTGAACTACATCAGCCTTCATCGCCAGATTCCGCGGCCAACGCTGGTGACCCGCAAGTTCGTGCCAAGCAACTGGGCGGACGTTTTGCGGTGGCACTCGTATCTCGAGATCCGGAAGGCTGTATTCGCGAACGGCTGCCCGGCACGAACGCCCATCCCAATTCGCTGGCTGGTGACACTTCAGGCGGAGTCCGCTGCCCGGCTCGCGAGTTGCGGACCGCCTGTCTGGCGGAAGGCCAACGTGGCGTTAATCCCGGTCCGCGCCCACTGAGCGCAGGCCGCTGCTACCAACCGGCCCCCAGCCGCGCTATGCTACGTCGCACTGGCCGTTGAGTCGTCCAGAGGGCGGCGATCAGCACTTCAGTGCGGGGCGTAGCTTAGCCTGGTAGAGCGCCTGCTTTGGGAGCAGGAGGTCGCCGGTTCGAATCCGGCCGCCCCGATCGCCAAATCTGCGGACGTACCATATCTCGATCTCGCCCACCGTGGATCCGATTCCGCCTCTCCGCGAAGCCGATCTCCTTCTGCGACTCGGGGCCGCCATCGTCGCTGGGACCGTGATCGGGCTGAATCGGGATCTTCGTAATCGGCCAGCCGGCGTGCGCACGCATGCCCTGGTGGGGCTGAGTTCGGCGCTGGTCATGGTCGCGGCGGTCGAGCTTCCCGCCGATCCGGTGCAGGGCGGTGAAATCTCACGCGTGATCCAGGGCGTGCTCACCGGAATCGGATTCCTCGGCGCCGGGGTCATTCTGCGCCAGCCGGACCGACGCAGCGTTCGGGGGCTGACGACGGCCGCCACCATCTGGGTCACCGCCGCTTTAGGCGTTGTGTGCGGGTTGGGCAAGTGGCTGCTAGCAGGGACGGGCGTCGCCCTTGCCTTGCTGGTTCTGCTCGGGGGCGGCCCACTGGAGCGGTCGATTCGCCGGCTCATGCACCGGCCCGACCCCAGCCCGGAGGACGATTGAGGCATCGGTGGCCTCCCTCCAAGTGGGACAAGTAGGTACGTTCCGGTGCGGCAGACGCCTGGGACATCCAGCCGCTCCACATCGGTGAGTCGGCCAGGCGTGCGTAGCCGGTTTCTAATGACTGTTGGCGCCGGGTGGCGCTGCAAGCCCGACGGGATGGAATGCGATAGTGGTTCGATTGATCGTTGTCTCGGCATTGGTGCTGCTGATGGGATTTCTGGTGTATCGCCTGACTCGGCCCAAACCGCCTTCCGACCAGCTGTTTCACTGAAGCCTCGCACCAACCTTGCAGGCTCCCACCGCCGGGCGCCCGTAGCTCAGCTGGATAGAGCAACAGCCTTCTAAGCTGTGGGTCGGTGGTTCGAATCCACCCGGGCGCACGTCTGTTCTTGGCCCGAACGGATGAGCGGACCCATCGCTCATCCGTTCTCCATATGTGCGCCGGACGGAACGGCCATAGGGTGTGGCTGGTTGGCCCTAGTGCGTCCTCTTGGCCAACGCTCGATGTCAGGTTTGCCGCCCTCCCCCTTTCGCCTTATATTCGGGCCCGTGTCAGGAACCGCGCACGACCTCTCCAAGCTCCGCATCGACCGGGATCCGCCTCCTGCGGTGCGTCGGGCCTTCATCCGAAACCTGATCATCGCGGCGGTTGCACTCCTCGTCGTGGGGGTCGCCGTGGTCTTCGCCCGGCGGCGATCGTCGGTGCCGGTCGAGACCGTGGTGGCTACGCCGATCGCGAGTAGCGGCGGCGCCGGAATCACTGCTGTGACTGCCAATGGCTACGTCGTCGCCCGAATCCGTGCCTCTGTAGCGGCCAAGATTCCGGGACGCCTCGCGACCTTGCCGGTGGACGGCGGTTCCGTCGTTCGACGCGGTGAGGTGATCGCGCAGCTCGAGAACGCAGACTACCGGGCGGCCGTGTCGGAAGCGAAGGCCAATCTCGCGACCGCTCGTGCCCAGCTTATCGAGGCCGAGGCAGAGCGGGACCAGGCGCGGCGCGACGCCGATCGGGTCTTACGGATGCGGGCCACGGATCCCGCGTTGATCTCGACTCAGGACACCGAGCTCGCGGAGAGTCGGGCGGAACAGACCGCGGCCCGGGCCGCGGCGGCGAGGGCGCGGGTCGAAGCAACGCAGGCCGCGCTGCGCTTCGCCGAGGCGAATTTCGAGAACACCTTCATTCGCGCGCCGTTCACCGGCACCGTCCTCCGCAAGGAGGCCGAGGTAGGCGAGGTCGTTGCTCCATCCGTTGGCGGCGGGTTGACCCGCGGGGCCGTGGTAACCATGGCCGACCTCAGTAGCCTCGAGGTGGAGGTCGATGTGAACGAAGCCTACATCGGTCGGGTGCAACGCAATCAGCCCGCCGACATCACGCTCGATGCGTATCCAGACACCTCGTTCCGGGGCAGCGTGCGTCAGGTGGTACCGACAGCCGATCGCCAGCGCGCCACCGTCCAGGTGAAGGTGGCCATCGTCGACCGCGACCCCCGGATCCTCCCGGAGATGGGCGCGCGGGTGAACTTCATCGCGCCCCCTGCGGATGGCACGGGTGACCCAGCGAACGCGACTGCTGGCAGGGCGCCTCGCTTCCGCCTTCCGGCGGCGGCGGTGCGTGATGCCGGCGGTCGATCAGTGGTGTGGGTCGTACGCGAAGGACGGCTCGAGCCTCGCGACGTCGAGGCCGGGCCGGTGAGCGCGGGATACCGCGAGATCAACCGCGGACTCGCCGGCGGTGAGCTGGTGCTCACCGGCGGCGTGGAAACCCCGCAGGAGGGCATGCGGGTGGAACCGAGCGGAGGCAAGTAACAGCAACCCTCAACGACGAGCGACTCATGGCTCTCGTGGAAATTCGTGACGTTCACAAGACCTTTCATCGCGGCGCCGAGCGTATCGATGTGTTCAACGGGCTCACCCTGGACATGGCTCAGGGAAGCTTCACGGCGCTAATGGGCCCGTCCGGATCGGGCAAATCCACGCTGCTCAACCTCATCGCCGGACTCGACCGGCCGACCAGCGGCGCGGTGCGGGTAGGCGGCGCGGAGGTGAGCTCGATGACCCCGGTGCAGCTCGCGCCGTGGCGCTCACGGCACATTGGGTTCGTCTTTCAGCAATTCAACCTCCTCCCGGTCCTCACCGCCTATCAGAACGTTGAGCTCCCACTCCTGCTCACGCGCCTCTCGAAAGGCGAGCGTGACGAGCGAGTGCGCATCGCGCTCGGCGTGGTGGGACTGGATGACCGGTTGCAGCACTACCCCCGTCAGCTCTCCGGCGGCCAGGAGCAACGGGTCGCGATCGCCCGGGCCATCGTCGCCGACCCGACCCTCGTGCTGCTCGACGAGCCGACCGGACAGCTCGACGCCAAGAGCTCGCAGGAGGTGCTCCACCTGCTCGGCCGGCTCAACGATGAGTTCGGCAAGACCATCATCGTCGTGACCCACGACCCCCATGTCGCGGCGCGAGCCAAGCGCCAGCTTCATCTCGACAAGGGCACCTTCGTGGAGCAGGCGGAGGCGGTGGCATGAAGTTTTTACCCCTCCTCCGTGCCAACCTTGGCCGGCACAAACGGCGCACCCTGCTCACTATCGCGAGCGTGGCGCTGGCGTTGTTCCTCTTCGCGTCGCTTCGCACCGTCATCACGACCATCGGCGCGGCCGCCCAGTTTGGCAGCGCCCGCCGGCTGGTGACCACCAATTCCACGGGCTTCGTCCTTCCACTTCCGGTTGCCTACGCCAACCGTCTCCAGGCAATGGAGGGTGTCGAGCGGGTCACCTGGGCGAACTGGTTCGGCGGCCGCTACGGCGACGGCAAACGGTTCTTCGCCACCTTTGCCATCGATCCGAAGAGCTATCTCGATATCTACCCCGAGATGTCGGTGCCACCCGACCAGCGTGAAGCCTTTCTCCAGGATCGTTCGGGCGCTCTGATCGGCGTGCGGCTGCTGGACATCTTCGGGTGGAAGGTGGGGCAGAATGTCACCCTGCAGGGCACCATCTTCCCGGGCGACTGGACGTTGACCATCCGCGGGGTCTACACCCCGACCGACCCGGTGATCAACGACGACGCGTTGATGTTCCATTGGGACTACCTCGACGAGCGCAGCGAGCGAACCGGGCAGGCCGGCTGGTACATCCTCCAGATCGACCGCCCGGAGAACGCGGCCCGCGTCGCCAAGGCTATCGACGATCAGTTCAAGAGCTCCAACGCGCCCACCAAGACCGGCACCGAGCAGGCGTTCAACGCGAGCTTCGCCACGATGTGGGGCAACGTGGGCCTGTTGATGAACACGATCGGTATGGCGGTGGTCTTCGCGATTCTCTTGGTGACGGCGAACGCGATGATGATGAGCGCGCGGGAGCGCACCCGCGAAGTCGCTGTGCTCAAGGCGATCGGGTTCACCGACCGGCGGCTGTTCGGCTTGGTCATGCTGGAGGCCGGCATCATCACCGTCACCGGCGCCGTGATTGGCCTGGGGGCGGCCAAGCTGCTCTATCGAGCCACTAACTTCAACGCCGCCGGATTCCTGCCCGGATTCGACGTCACCTGGTCCACGCTGGCGATCGGCGGCATGATCGCGCTTCTCCTCATGCTTGCGAGCGGGATCGTACCCGCGGCGCGCGCCGCTCGTCTGCCGGTGGTCGCCGCGCTGAGGAACGTGGAATGAAGATTCCCCTCAGCTACAACGTCCGGAGCCTGCTCGGCCGACCGGTCTCGACCGCGCTCACGGCGCTCGGCATC
This sequence comes from Gemmatimonadales bacterium, assembly GCA_035707305.1. Lineage (GTDB taxonomy): Bacteria > Gemmatimonadota > Gemmatimonadetes > Gemmatimonadales > GWC2-71-9 > DASQPE01. The sequence continues at coordinate 3,533 of DASSUE010000206.1, read as the reverse complement.
GGGCTGGTTGTGGCGGTGTTCATCGCGATGCTGGCGCTGGCGAACGGCTTCGCGGCGGCGCTTACCCGCACCGGTTCCGACCGGAATGTGCTGGTGCTTCGGAAGGGGGCCGATTCCGAGATGGCAAGCAGCCTGGAGCGTCAGGCCGCCAGTATCCTCGCGGCATCCCCCCACATCGCCCGGGGTCCCGACGGCCGGGCGCTGGTGAGCGCCGAGGTCTACGTCGTTATCCCGCTGGGGCGAATGGGCGACACTACGAAGCTCGCGAATGTCGTGCTGCGGGGCATAAGCGACCGAGCCTGGGAAGTGCGCTCGAACATCCAGATGATCGCCGGCCAACGTCCCTCCACCGGCAGGAACGAGGTGTGCATTGGGAAGAAGCTCCTAGGTCGGTTCCCCAACACCGGAATCGGCGAGTCGCTCCGCTTCGCCGGTCGGCCTTGGATGGTGGCGTGCCACTTTTCCGCCGGCGGGTCGGCCTTCGAGTCGGAAATCTGGGGCGAAAATGAGCAGGTGATGCCGGCGATGCGCGGGGAACTCTTCCAGTCGGTCTCGTTTCGTCTGGCTGACCCGGCTGCCTTCGAGGAGGCCAAGCGTACTTTGGAGGCCGACAAGCGGATCACGGTAGACGTACACCGGGAGTCCGCGTTTTACGCCCAACAGTCCGAGCTGCTCGGCCGCATCCTCCGGATCCTGGCCATCACCATCACCGGCATCATGGCAGTAGGTGCCGTCTTCGGCGCGGTGAACACGATGTACGCCGCCGTGTCCTCACGCGCCCCGGAAATCGCGGTGTTGCTTACGCTCGGGTTCCGACCCCGCAGCGTGCTCGCCAGTTTTCTGCTTGAGTCGGCCCTCATTGCCGCGATCGGCGGGGTGGTGGGATGCCTGCTGGCGCTACCGATCAATGGGGTCGTGACCAGCACGACGAACTGGGCCAGCTTCAGCGAGATTGCGTTCAGCTTCCGAATCACGCCGGCGCTTCTAGCCGCGGGTATCGTGTTCGCCGTTGTGATGGGGATGCTGGGAGGGTTCTTCCCGGCTCGCCGCGCGTCGAAGGTGCCGGTAGTACAGGCGATTCGCTAAGAGAGCGCCGAATGGACGGATGGGCAGATGGACCGGAGACGGTCCATCTGCCCATCCGTCCATCCACCCATCAACTCACTTCCGCCGCGACTTCGTTCCCTTCGGGTGCCAATGCTTCGCGAGCTCGGTCTCCTCACCCTGGCCGCTGAACCCAGGCTGGCCACCTCGCGCTTCCGAGGCGCGGGCCGCTCCTGACCGGTCAGCCGCGCGGCCGGTTTCGCGAGCCTGCTCTTGCTGCTCCTCGAGAAATTCCTCCGCCGCTTCGCCCCGATCCGGGGCTGTGCTGCTCTCGCGGATGATGTCATCCTGCCTGGGCTTGGTCAGCCCGGTCACATCGGGATTCTGGAGGGGCGGTACGCCTGCCCCGCGGGTCCGTTTTTCCGTCATTCGCGTTTCCCCCGTGAACGGGACACCTCCTCGGCCTCCTCGCCGTCTGCAGCTTCGAGATTGATGATGCTCTCAGCCAGGTCGGACAGCCGCTCGTCGGTGCTCTCCTCCTCATCGAGGTTCTGTCCCAACAACTCGTGAACCTGATCGTATCCCAGCATCTCGGCGTAGGTCGCGACGCAACCGTAGGAAGCGATCTCGTAATGCTCGACTTTCTGGGCCGCAGCGATCAGCGCTGCATCGAGCACGTCGGGACCGGCGTTTTCGTCCAGCGTCTTCTGGCCTTCCGCGATGATGCCGGCCATCCCTTCGCATTTCGTGCCCTTGGCAGGGATGCCGAGGAGCTCGAACACCCGGTCGAGGCGCTCGATCTGTCCTCGGGTCTGCTGGAGGTGGTCCTCAAAGGCAGCGCGGAGCTCGGGATGGTTCGCTGCCTTGATCATCTTCGGCAACGCCTTGGTGACCTGGCCCTCGGCGTGATAAATGTCTTGAAGCTCGTGGACGAGCAGGTCGTCCAGCGACTTGAGCTGCTTAGCCATGCTGATGGTTCTCCCCAGGCGAGTGGTGCGGAACGGAGCGGCTTCGTGCACAGCCGCCCTGACTGGCCCTCAGCTTATCCGCGGTGCCGCGGGTGGACTGTGTGGTTGATCACCGCCCGAACTCGAGTTTGCGAAGGCGCTGTGGTCGCGTTCCTAGTCGCGGGGTTTGCATTACCAACAGTGGTATAGGCGCGCTCCAAATCGCTTCGAGATAAGGGTTGCTCGGCGGGGGCCGGATCGTTAGAATTGGCGTCCTTTTCCGACGTCTTTACGTCACCTAAGTGGTCGGTGGGGTGGCTGTTACGGGGCCACGTCGCGCCGGCGTTTCGGAGCAACGGTTCCGGACCCCGCGCGGTGGTTTCTCAGGTGCCCGGCACCTTGATAATCGAGGCCCCGGGGAGGGGCGGAGACACCATCGTCAAATTGCTTGAAATCACGCACTTGACTCGACGGGACCAGGTCGCTAAAATGTAGGGCTGCCGGATAACTAAGGGTGTCCGGCCTCACCGAAAGCGCTGGTGTGCTTTCGACGGCTCTTTGACAAGCGAAGTGCGTGGGTGTGAAGGGGTGCGGACCCAACTGACCCTGACCGGTGGCAGAGCCGGCGGGGAAGGGTTCAAGCAACTCTGTCATACGTGATTCGGACGACAACAAACCAGGTCGTTCGGTTCGAGCTAATCGAATTCTTCATTGGAGAGTTTGATCCTGGCTCAGGACGAACGCTGGCGGCGTGCCTAACACATGCAAGTCGAACGGGACTGGGGGCAACTCCAGTTCAGTGGCGAACGGGTGCGTAACACGTGAGGAACTTGTCTTTCGGCGGGGGATAGCCGGCCCAACGGCCGGGTAATACCGCGTACGCTCTTCGGGGGGCATCCTCTGGAGAGGAAAGCAGCAATGCGCCGAAAGAGGGCCTCGCGGCCTATCAGCTAGTTGGTGAGGTCATGGCTCACCAAGGCGACGACGGGTAGCTGGTCTGAGAGGATGGCCAGCCACATTGGGACTGAGACACGGCCCAGACTCCTACGGGAGGCAGCAGTGGGGAATCTTGCGCAATGGGCGAAAGCCTGACGCAGCGACGCCGCGTGTGGGATGACGGCCTTCGGGTTGTAAACCACTGTCGGGAGGGACGAAGCTCTGACGGTACCTCCAAAGGAAGCACCGGCTAACTCTGTGCCAGCAGCCGCGGTAATACAGAGGGTGCGAGCGTTGTCCGGAATCACTGGGCGTAAAGGGCGCGTAGGCGGCCTGATAAGTCGGGGGTGAAATCCTGTGGCTCAACCACAGGGCTGCCTCCGAGACTGTCGGGCTCGAGCACAGTAGAGGCAGGTGGAATTCCCGGTGTAGCGGTGGAATGCGTAGAGATCGGGAAGAACATCGGTGGCGAAGGCGGCCTGCTGGGCTGTTGCTGACGCTGAGGCGCGACAGCGTGGGGAGCAAACAGGATTAGATACCCTGGTAGTCCACGCCGTAAACGATGGGCACTAGGCGTCGGGGGGAGCGACCCTCCCGGTGCCGTCG
>DASSUE010000205.1:0-3386 GCA_035707305.1 Gemmatimonadales bacterium | reverse complement strand
CCAGCCCCGCAACAACTCCGGGGCTGGCGCACCGTAGAAGCTCGCGTCGATCCCAACCGTCCGGAACAGCGGGAACCTGGCGTACTCCTCCAGCATTCGGGTCGAGACCGACTTGCCGCGGTAGGTCTGGCGATACACCAGTCCCTGCCAGCCGGGGTAGTTCCAGGACGACGCGCCGAAACGGATCAGCGGAGGCACCGCCGCCCCGATGGCTGCCAACGCTTCGCGGTCGATCGGATCGGCCATGGTGGGCTCGGTCACCAGCGGAATCTAGGGCCATCCGTTGGCGGGTCAGTGGCTTGAGACCTGCTTGAGGGGCCGGGGCGAGACTGCGGCGACCTTCCCGAGGGGGCGATGATGCGCGGAGCTGGATTGCTCGCGGGAGCCCTGGCGCTGGGGCTTGGCGCCGGCAACCTCTCAGCCCAACAAGGCTGGTCGGTCACGTTGACCAGCGGGTATTCCAACGGCATCGGCGACACGTTCGAGGGTCCGGGTTCGCTGAGCGCCACGGCATCGGTGTACCGGCCCATCAGCCGCGTGCTCGATGCGGGGATCGAGCTGGGCTATCACGGACTCGGCACGACCACCACCCGACTTCCCGACCTGTATGGACCGGGCAGCACGTACCGAGAGGATTTCTCCACCAGCGCGTGGCAGGGAACGATCGGTGTGCGGCTTCGGCCGTCCACCAGCCGTATCCGGCCGTACGCGGGCGCCGGAGCAGGTGCCTATCTCCTCCGGATTCACGACGTCATCGAAGTCCGAGATGCGTCCGGACAGCCGATTCCGCAGTATGCCTTTCGTCAGACCGATGCCGAGCTTCACCCCGGAGTCAACGCGGCACTGGGCGTCGATCGCTTGGTGTCGATTGGACGGATCGGCGTCGGGGTGCATGTGCGATGGCACGGCATCATCGCGGCGTCCGGCATCGCCGACTTCTTCAGCCTGAGCCTGGGGCTTGCGCTGAACTGAACGCCACCGGCGACGATCGCCAGAGCCACACGCCGATGAGCGTTCGGGCGATGGGCTGCACGATCGGGTAGAACCAGTCGTCGAGTATGCCCGGCAACGGCGGTGCGCCCCAATCGACCGCCGTGCCGTAAAACGACCAGGCCGCGATCACCAGATAGAGCCAGCCGACCGCGCGGCCGAGCCCGGCGGTCCGGATCAGAATCGATCCATAGAGCACACTGCCGAGCGCGAAGCCGATCACCAGCACGAAGAAGAGGGAATCCCACAACGCGTCGTACACCGCGACATGGGAGGCAATCGCTGCCCGGCCCGCGGCGTCGGCGGCATAGAACGCCGGACGCCAGATCCGATCGAACGCGACCAACGTGAGCCCTTGCTGGGCAGCCTCCAGAAACGCCCAGAGCATGAAGCACACGAAGCCAAATCCCGCGACGCCGGGTGCGCGTGCGATTAACCGCACGGCTATGCCCAGCGCCGCCCCCAGCACCAGGAACGGATGACAGAAATAGACCCAGGAGCGGATCAGGTAGGCTGGATGGCCATGGACGTCCATGCGCGCCGCGAGGTCGGCGGCCTCCGGAAACCAGCGCGGGAACAGCACCAAGACCAACGTGCTCACCACCGAAAGCCAGGAACAGATGGCGGTGGTGCGAAAGAACTGTCCGGTAAAGGTCATCCAGGCTCCCGGCGCGGGACCGAGACCCTACGGCTCGCCGGGCGCCGGGATTCGCGCGCGGTCAGCGGGCCGTCAGCGAGTCCGTGTTGAACGGCGGATCGAACCGGAGCGCCAAGATGCGCGCGGTCGCAACGGTCGTATCGATCGCGAGGTCGCGGCTCCGATCGTGGTACGGGCGAGTGATGCCGCGCGAGATGCGGAAGTCATCGAACACGGTTTCGATCCACTTCCGCGTGCTGTCCTGGCCCGGGTGAAACGCCCGGAAGGCACGGTGTCGCTCGATGTGGCAGGTCCTGGGGTTGAGCCAGTACCAAGTGGTGAAGCCATCCGCCAGCGTCAACTTCACCACCTGATAGGTGGCTCCATCGGCGGTGTCCCGGCCTTCGAGCGCGAGCGCGTGCCCGTTCCGGCGCATGTCGGCCAGGGTCCAGAAGTGGCCGGGCTGCTCGAGGCCGTGCCGAAGCGCGTCCGAGCCTTCGGCCTTAGCCTTGACCGGGGTCGCTGCATCCTGCGGGAGCTGCCAGGCCTCGCGTCCATCCCACCACTCGGAGAAGACGCGTTCCGCTCCCGTGTAGACGTCGATCCGCATCCGGCCGGCGATCCCTTCACGTACGGCCCGATATCGGCCACGAAGCGACATGCCTTGCTCGTCGATGGAGAGCTCGTATTCGACCCGATGGACTTTGCGGAGCGCCGGACCGCCCACAGCGCGGTCATGGCAAGCGAGGAGCCGGTCGAGCTCCGGGTCGTACAGGACGGCGGCGAGAGCGACGGCCGCGAGTGCGACGAAGGCGAATCGAGTCATGCCCGCTGTGACCCCCGCCGCGCAGGGAAGGTTGCGCGGGGAGGAAGATCAGGCGGTGTGTCCGAGCTGTTGCTCGAGCCGGTCGATGAGCTCCCGCTGAGCGGTGTTGATGCGAACCCGGGCCGCGTCGGGCGCGAACCAGGCACAGCGATCCACCTCCGGGAACTCGATCCAGCGGCCCGAGCCGCGCGGCCATTCGGTGCGCATCACATTGCTGATCACCGCCGCGGGATCGGCATCGCCTTCCCACGCCCACGCGTTGACCAGTTTCCCGGCCTTCTGGCGGATGCTTCCCAGCGGAAGGAACGGCGGCACCGGCTGAATGCCGGTCTCCTCGACGAACTCGCGCACCGCCGCCTCGAGCAAGTCTTCACCTTCCTCGACCAGCCCCTTCGGGATGGTCCAGGCGCCCGCATCCCGGTCGCGCCAGAACGGGCCGCCCGGATGCGCAAGAAACACTTCCACACTCGGCGGCCGCTGCCGGAACAGCAGCAGACCGGCGCTGATGCTGGATGCCGCGCCCATTTACTGAACACTAAGATCGCGGGGACGAAGAATGTCAGGCACCCCGGAGGATCTCGCTCAGAATCGGGAGCGCGATGTGCGATCCGCTCAGCACCAGCACAACCCGCGCCCCCCGCCAGCGCTCGACCTGGGCGAGCAGAGCCGCGATCGGCAGCGCTCCCGCCCCTTCCACCAGCACCGACTGCTTTTCGAGCAGGAGCCGAACAGCGGCCCGGAGCTCGGGCTCCGCGACGCCAGCCCACGCGGCGACGAGGTCCCGGCAGAGCGGAAAAGTGATGACACCAGGCTCCAGCAGGCCCACCGTCGCATCCGAGATCGATTGCTCCGACGGGAGCTCGACCAGCCGGCCCGCCCGCACGCTCTCGATCATGATCGGGCACGCCAGTGGCTGGCAGCCGATCACGCGGA
>DASSUE010000204.1:0-3143 GCA_035707305.1 Gemmatimonadales bacterium | reverse complement strand
CAGTGACTCGCCCGCGCTGTAGATCACGACGGGGTGGTCCCATCGCACGCCGATCCGGCTGAACAGCCGCCCGTACCAGTCCGGCGGCAGCAGGCCGGTCGGCAACCCGCTCTCGGCGGCGCGGAGCGACTCCCGATGGAGGAACACCGCATCGGGCAGATGCCCGGCCAGGTAGAGGAAGACGTCGGGCCGCACATCGACCAGTCGAAACGCCTCGTTGCGCGATTGCCAGGCGGCGAGACTGTCGGTCGAGATCAGGGCGGCCCCGGGGCCAGTGGCCGCCGACACGGGGGCGGCGACGGGGGCGCGCGGCGTCGAGTCGGTGGTCCCCAAACCGAACATCTCGCGCTCTGCCTCCACATACGCGCGGACGGCGTTCCGGCGCCGCCGCGAGTCGAGTGATACCGGACGGGTCGAATCGGCCGGAGGGAGCGCTGCCAGCGCGCGGTTCATCGAGACGCCGCGATCCACCGCCGCGCGCATGCCCGTTCGCAGCCTCACGACATAGGCACGGGTCGAGCCGAGCAGCTGTTTCGGGTCGGCCGGTATCACCCCATGGCCGGGGACCACCACCCGCGGATCGACGCCCGCAATCGTGTCGAGCGCGGCCAGGAGCGCGGTGGTGCTTCCGTCCACGATCATCGTCACACCGTCTTCGACCAGCAGGTCGCCGGCGAACAGGACCCGCGCCGCGGGCAGCCACACCATGAGATCGCCGGGCGTGTGCGCGGCGCCGGCCGATCGCACCACGATGACACGGCCCCCGAGCCGGAGCGTGTCCGCGCGCTCGACCGGACGGTCGGGGGTATCGGCGATGGCGAATCCCCGCATCGCCTCCCGCCCGACCACGCGAGTCCAGCTCGACGCCTCGTCACCTGCCTCGGCGGCCAGCGTCCGCCGATCCGGATGGGCGATCACCCTCGCGCCCGCACGCCGGAAGGCGACCGCGCCATAGTGGTGGTCCGGATGGTGATGAGTCAGGATCAGCCAGCGAACGGGGCGCCGGGTCACGCCGCGGATGGTCCGAAGCAGGGCCTCGCCTTCGCGCGGGCTCGCACCGGCGTCGATCGCGACGACGCCTTCTCGGGTGACGACGAAGCCCGCGTTGGCCCGGCCCTCCGACCCTCGCCCGACGTCGCCCACGATCGCGTAGACGTCGGGCGCGAGACGCCGGATGGGCAACGTGGTGTCGGGAAACAGCAGCGCGCTCCCCACGGGCGCCGCGGGGAGCGCGAACGTCAGGAAGAACGGAAGGACGGCGAAGGGGGTCAGGCGGTGACGAACGTGATGTCGGCCGACTGGCGGTACACACCGCCCTTGTTGTCGGTCCACACCATCGTGAGCGGCGCTTCGCGATCGGCCCGCAACGTGAACGTGATCACCGGATCGCGGCTGATCCCCGACGTCCACTCGAACCGGGCCACTTCCTCATCGCCATAGCTGACGACCACGTGCTTGATGAAATACGCCGGGATCGGGTCCCCGTCGCGGGTGCGGAAGAAGCCCGTATCCATCGGATGACTCACGATGGAGTGCACCGTGATGAGATCGCCTTTGCGAATCTGCTCCGGCACTCGGATCCGGGCTTCGCCGATCTCGCGGAGCATCAGCCGCACCCGTTGAGGGTGACGAGGACCCTGGTGTAGTCGGCCCACAGCTCGCCGCCGCTGGTTTCGACGATGGCCCGGACCCACGTCGTTCGCTTCATCTTGATCCGGGTGGTGATGGCGACGGAGCCGATCGCCGGCGTGAGGTGAAACGCCGCGAGGTGCGCATCCGGATTATGATCTACGATGAGGTGCACGCCTTTGACATAGGCGTCGGCGGTCATGGGGAGATCGCTTTCGATGATCACCGGCACCACCCGGCCGTCTTCGGCAACCGCCGGCATGTCGAGCGACACATGCCCGCGGCGGATTGGCCGGTCGCCGAAGCGCTCGCGGAGGATCCGGGTGACCTCCTCGTTCGGCGGGTCAGGATCTTCCGGCCCTGGGTGCGAGCCGACCAGCGCGTCGGCCCGCGCGACCGCATTGGATCCCAACAGCGCCCCGGTGGTCAGCGCGGCGGCGCGCAGGAAGCTTCGGCGAGAGAGCGGCGACGACATGCCAGTATCTTCGGGGGCCCTCCCGTGAGTGTCAAGCCGACGCGGCGACGGCGCTTCAGTCAGGATTACATCACAACGGCCGCTCACATTCTCGGGGTGTTGAGCCACGAAACCCGGCTCAACCTGGTCCTGGCGCTGGCACAGGGGCCGGCCAGCGTGACCGAGCTCTGCGACCATTTCGGCCTGGAACAGAGCAATGCGAGCCACCACCTGGCCATCCTGAGAAATACGGGGCTGGTGAGCGACGAGCGCGACGGACAATTCGTGATCTACCGGTTGAACCTCGCCGCCTGGCGCGAGCTGGGCGACGGCTTCTTCGACCAGCTCCTCGGCGGCCTCGACGCCGTCCGCCTCCAGCACTTCCGAATCACTCGACTCCCGTCAGACAGCTGAGGGGAACTCCGAGCCAGCTGACGGCATTACTGGGCGATCCAGCGGATCGGCCGCAGCTTATGGACAGATGTAGGAATGTCCATATCTTCGGGTCGGTACCCCGCTTAGCTCTCGGAGTCGCGAGATGCGTCTCGTCGCGTTCGCCCTATGGCTCGTCCCCGCCGCTCTCGCCGCCCAGACCACCGCGTCAATCACCGGTTCGGTGCGGGCCCAGAGCGGCGCCCCGGTCGCAGGCGCGCGCGTGACGTTCGACCCCGGAGGCCCGGCGGGCGAGACTGATGTCCAGGGCCGGTTCCGGCTCGTCGTACCCGCCGCAATGGCGGGTACGATCCGGTTCGCCGCGGTCGGATTCTCGCCCGAAGCGGTACCAGTGGCGCGTCTCGCCGCCGGCGGATCACGACAGATCGCCGTGACACTGGTGCCGCTCTATACCCTCGATGCGCTGACCGTCATAGCGCAGCCTGAACGGCCGCTCCTCAACACGGAAAGCGCAACGACCGGCGGCGCGGTCGAGCAGGCCGAGCTGGAGGCGCTGCCCACCGACCAGCGCGACCCGATCACGCTGCTGTTCAACATCCCCGGCATCGCGCAGTCGACCGGCTTCTTCGGTGACGCGCCGGTCTTGTCCATCAACGGGGCCAACTCG
>DASSUE010000203.1:0-3304 GCA_035707305.1 Gemmatimonadales bacterium | reverse complement strand
CACTGGGAGGTGCTGCTGCCCGACGGCGTGACGACCGAGGATCTGGTCCTCAGCGTCGCACGGACAGTCCACGCAGGGAATCTGCGGCTTCGCTACCGAGTCGAGTCGCTCACGCCCGAGGTGGGGCCCTACGCCGAACAGACGCTCTCGATCATCAATGTGGGGACCGGCGACGTGCAGATCAGCGTGGCCTGGACCGGCGCGAGCGACGTCGACCTCCACGTGTTCGATCCCTCCGGCGAGGAGATCTTCTACGGCAACAAGACGGCGGCGAGCGGCGGCACGCTGGACCTCGACTCGAACCCCGCCTGCGACATCGACAACAAGAACAACGAGAACATCGTCTTCCCCACCGGCTCGGCGCCGGCGGGCGATTACCGAGTCGTGGTCGATTACTACGACGACTGCGGGGTGGCGAAATCCGACTGGGTCGTGACGGTGCAGCGGAAGGATCAGGAACCCGTGACGTTCATCGGATCGTTCGTGGGGTCGTGGGGCGCCAATCCGCCGGTCGAGGTGACGACCTTCACCTACTGATCTTTCCCCGGTGCGCCATCGGCAACGGCCGCGACCAGATGGTCGCGGCCATTGCCGTTCCCGGTATATTGCGCCATCCCCCTCCCACTGTGCTCTATGCGCCCATCGAGCCGCCTCGCGGGGCTCCTCTTCACCTCGCTCGTCGTCGCCTCGATCGCACGTCCGGTCTCGGCACAGGACCGGGTGGCGATTCGTGCCGGACGGCTGGTGGATGTCGAGCGCGGTGAGGTGTTGCGCGATCGGCTGATCCTGATCCGCGGCGACCGCATCGAGGCGATCGACTCCGGCTCGACCCGGCCCCCGGCGGGCGTCCGCGTTGTGGACCTGTCCCGTCACACCGTCGTCCCCGGATTGATCGACTGTCACGCGCATCTGGTCGGCAGCGTCCTGTCGGCGAACGCGTCGGCGCCGCTCGAGACCACCGCGGCTGAGGACGCCTTTGCCGGCGTGCGGAACGCACGGACGACGCTGCTGGCAGGTTTCACCACGGTGCGAGACGTCGGCACCTATCGGGCATTCGTGGACGTAGCGTTGCGCGATGCCATCAATGCCGGAACGGTCATCGGCCCCCGCATGGCGGTGGCCGGGGCGTACGTGACGGTCTCCGGCGGCGGCGGCGAGATCACCGGTATCGCCAGCGACATCGTGCTCCCGCGCGAGCTTCGCTTCGGCGTGGCAAACTCGGCCGACGAGGTGCGCGAGCGGGTGCGGCTCATCCTCAATGGCGGCGCGGATCTCATCAAGATCATCGCGACCGGCGCGGTCAGCGTTCCCAATTCGGTGCCGGGGGCGCCCGAGTTTACCGAGGCGGAGATGCGTGTGGCGGTGGAGGAGGCAGCCAAGCAAGGGAAGTTCGTCGCGGCGCACGCCCACAGCGCCGACGGGATCATGATGGCGGTCCGCGCCGGAGTTCGCTCCATCGAGCACGGGTCCTATCTGGACGACGCGGGGATCGCGCTCATGAAGGAGCGCGGGACCTGGTTCGTGGCCGACATCTGGAACGGCGAGTGGTTCGCTACGCAGGCCAAAGACCAGGGCTGGGATCCCGAGATCGTCCGGAAGTTCGCCGAGACCACCGAAACGCAGCGGGCGGCGTTCCGTAAGGCGGTCGCGGCCGGAGTCAAGATCGCATACGGCACCGACAGCGGTATCTATCCGCACGGGCTCAACGCCAGCCAGCTGCCGGTCATGGTCCGGTTCGGCATGACGCCGATGCAGGCGATTCAGTCCGCGACCATCGAGGCCGCTCGGCTGATCGGCTGGGACGACCGGGTCGGCGTCATCGCGCCGGGCAAGTTCGCCGATCTGGTCGCGGTCGATGGCGATGGGCTTGCCGATCTCAGCCGGTTCATGCGGCCGGCGTTCGTGATGAAGGGCGGAGTGATCTACAGGGATGGCCGGAGGGCCGGAAGTCCAGATGGCCCGGTAGATTCCAGGAGCAGCCAATGAAGACGCCCCGTTCTCGGGCAGTTCGCGCAGTCATCGCCGGCCATCTGGCCATCTGGGCATCCGGCCATCTCCATTCGGCCGTCCTCTTCGCGCAGCAACCCAAACACCCCTTCGGCGCCGCCGACGTGGCCCGCATGCAGGAAGTGAGCGACCCCGTCGTCTCGCCCGACGGCGAGTGGGTCGCGTACGTGGTGAAAACGTCTGACCTCGCCAAGGACCGGCGGCAGAGCGATCTCTGGATGGTGCGCTGGGACGGTTCCCGCTCGGTACGGCTCACCCACACCGCCGAGGAGTCGGAGCGCGCGCCCCGCTGGAGCCCGGACGGGCGATGGCTCGCGTTTCTCTCGAGCCGGGGCGATACCAACGATGCCGCGCAGCTGTGGTTGCTCGATCGCGCCGGCGGCGAGGCGGAGCGGGTGACGTCGCTCGAGGGCGGCGTGACCGACTACGCCTGGGCGCCTGACGGCGTTCGTCTCGCGTTGGTCGTCCAGGACGCCGAGCCCACCGACAGCGTGGCGACCGGAGTCGATACTACCAAGAAGCGGCCCAAGCCCATCGTGGTGGACCGGTACTGGTTCAAGGAGGACTACTCGGGGTATCTCGGCAAGCGGCGTGAGCATCTCTGGCTGTTCGATCTCGCGACTCGACAGGCGGCACAGATCACCACCGGGTCGTATGACGACGCCCTCCCGGCGTGGTCGCCCGACGGCCAGACCATCGCATTCGCGTCCAAGCGCGGGCCCGATCCCGACCGGAACGACGATTGGAACGTCTATACGGTGCCACCGGCGGCCGGTGCCGAGCCGGTGCGGGTCACCTCGTACGAGGGCAACGACGGCGACGCCACCTGGGGCAGCCTCCCTGCCTGGAGCCCTGACGCGAAGCGGATTGCCTACCTGCGTGCCGGTCCGCTCAAGCTCATCTACTACGCATCCCAGCGGCTCGCGACGGTCGGCGCTGACGGCAGCGGCGAGGCCTTGGTGTCGCCCAAGCTCGATCGCTGGGTAAGCCTGCCGCGATGGAGCCCGGACGGCGGCTCCATCTACTTCTTGCTGGAGGAAGACCGGGCATATCACCTCGCGCGGGTTCCGGCGGCCGGTGGGGAGGTCGAGCGCATCGTCACCGGCAAGCGGGTTCTGAGCGCGCTGTCGCTCGGGCCGCGCGGTCGCATCGCGGTGCTCGCCGCCACCGCCGACGCGCCGGCCGAGGTGTACGCTGTCGAGCAGGGCGGCAACCTGCGGCAGCTTTCCCGCCACAACGCGGATTGGCTGGCGGAGGTGGAGCTGGGGACCACCGAAGAGATCTCGTTCAAGAGCCG
>DASSUE010000202.1:0-5200 GCA_035707305.1 Gemmatimonadales bacterium | reverse complement strand
CAAGGACGTCTTCGGCGCCCCGAAGCAAACCACCCGCAGGTCGGTGATGGAGAAATACCATCTCGTGTTCCAGCACGACCGGGTCGGCCGGCTGGCGGATGCGCAGGAGTTCGAGCGGCTCGAGTTCCGCCGGCGATGCTTTCCGGACGATCTCCTGGCGTACCTCCAGCGGGTTGCCGGGCGGAGCGTGGTGGTGGACGGTGAGCGCGTCGTCGTCGGCCACTGCTACGCCGAGCGGCGGGTGACTCCGCTCAACCTCTTCCTGCAGCACGCAGAGCCGGGAGCGGCACGCGACGCGATCCTGGACTACGGCAACGCCATCAAGGACCTCGCCGGCGCCGACATCTTTACCGGCGACATGCTGCTCAAGAACTTCGGCGTCACCCGGAACGGCCGCGTGATCTGCTACGACTACGACGAGCTCTGCCTGCTGCGGGACTGCCGCTTCCGCCGCATCCCGCCGCCCCGCTCGTACGAAGACGAGCTGTCGGCGGAGCCGTGGTTTCACGTGGGAGAGAACGATGTGTTTCCGGAGGAGTTCGCCGCGTTCCTCGTCCCCGCGGGCCCGCTCCGCGATAGCTTCCTCGCGGCGCATGGCGACCTGTTGACGGTAACGTTCTGGCAGCGGACCCAGGAACGGCTGCGCGCGGGTGAGATCTTCGACTTCTACCCTTACCGCCAGACTCGCCGGCTCGCGCGGGGAGGGTAGCCTCAGCGACCGAGCTGTATTGCCCGATCTTAGCAAAAGATGCGGAAGAACCAGCCGAACGCGCGTCGCACCGCCGGCGTGAGCTTGCCGCGCCGCCAGGTGTCGGCGGCCCGCCGGACGATCTCGGCCTGGGTCGGATAGGGATGGATCGCAGCGCCGATCCCCCCAAGTCCTACCCGGTTCACCATTGCGACGGTGATCTCGCTGATTATATCGCCCGCATGCTCCGCCACCAGCGTGGCGCCGAGGATGCGGTCGGTCCCCCGCTCGAGATGGACGCGAAGAAACCCTTCCTGCTCACCGTCAAGCCTCGCCCGATCGTTGTCTTCCAGGGGGAGCGTGAGCGTGTCCACAGCGTGCCCGGCCGTCCGGGCGTCCGCTTCGTACATGCCCACGTGCGCGACCTCTGGACTGGTAAACGTGCACCAGGGCATGATCAGATCACTGACCCGCTTCCGGCCGAAGAAGAGGGCGTTCTGGATCGCGTAACGGGCCTGAAAGTCCGAGTTGTGGGTGAACTGGAACCTGCCGTTCACATCACCCACGGCGAAGATCCGCCGGTTAGACGTGCGAAGCCGGTCGTCGACGATCACGCCGCGCGGGCCGTAGCGCACGCCCGCCGCTTCAAGCCCCAGGCCTTCAACGTTCGGTGCCCGTCCGACCGCGACGAGGAGCTCGTCCGCGGTGATCTGCTCGCTTCGACCGCCGCAATCCACGTGAACCACCCGCTCAGTCCCCCGGCACTCCACCCGCTGCACCTTGGCTCCGTGAACCAGCCGCACGCCGTCGCGGGTCATCGCGCGCTCGACAATCGCGGCGGCGTCCGCGTCCTCTCTCGGGAGTACGTGGGCGCCGGCATTGAGCACCGTCACCTCGGATCCGAACCGGGCGAAGCTCTGCGCCATCTCGGAGCCGATGGGTCCCGCGCCGATCACCACCAGCCGGCGAGGAAGCTCGGTGAGTGAGAAAATGGTCTCGTTGGTGAGGTAACCCGTGGCGTCGAGCCCCGGAATTGGCGGCGCGGCCGCGCGGGCACCGGTCGCGATGATCGCCCGCCTGAAGTTCAGCACGGCTCCGTCCACCTCGACCGCGGCGGGTGAAATGAATCGCCCCTCGCCCAGAAACACGTCAACGCCGAGCGCGCGAAACCGTGGCGCGCCGTCCACTGGGCCGATGTCCGCGCGAATCCGCCGCATGCGCTCCATCGCGGCGGCGAAGTCGCCGTTGCCGACGACACCCGGCCCGCCGAAACTCGCACGAGCCCCCGCAGCCTCGTGCCAGGCACGGGCCGCGCGAATGATGCCCTTCGAGGGTACGCACCCGACAATGAGGCAGTCGCCGCCCATGAGATGGCGTTCGACCAGCGCGACGGTCGCGCCCAGGCCGGCCGCGGCAGCCGCGCTCACCAATCCCCCCGTGCCGCCGCCGATCACCACCAAGTGGTAGCGGGGCTTCGGCGCAGGGTTTTGCCAGTCGGGGGGCCGGACCTGCGCGAGGAGACGCCGGTTGTGCTCGTCGGCCGGCGAGAGCAGCGCGGGAGTCTGCTCGGCCACGGCGTTATCGGGCCGCAGGCTGCTCACCATCGGTGGCCCCCTGTAGCGCGCGCCGTGCCGTGCGGGTGATGAGCGTAGTGACGACGACCGTCGCCACGAGCCCCAGGCCGAGTACCACGTAGTATCCGGCGCCTCGCGCGGGGGCGGCACCGCCGGCGAGCGCCGCCACGTCTCCCACCAGCTTGCCGGTGTACACGTAGAGGAGCGTACCGGGCAGGATGCCGACCGTAGCGATCAGATAGTCGAGGAAGCGCACCTGGGTGAGCCCCAGCGCGAAGTTCAGCAGGTTGAACGGGAAGACCGGCGAGAGCCGGAGCAGCGCGACAATTTTCCGGCCGTCCCGCGCGATCGCTCGATCAATAGCCGCGAACCGCGGGTTCCCCTCCAGCTTCCGCTCCACCGCCGCGCGTGCGGCGTAGCGAGCGATGAGAAACGCCGCGGATGCACCGAGCACCGCGCCGATGAACACGTACAGAACCCCGCGTGGAACGCCGAAAATGGCACCCGCAGCCAGCGTGAGCAGTGAGCCAGGGATGAACGCGACACACGCAATCACGTACCCCGCGATGAACGCCAGCGGGCCCCACGCGCCGAGCGAATCCACCCACTCGGCGAACCGAGGCACCGAGCCTCCGGCGCTTCGTCCCAGCACCACGACGATCGCGAGCGCGGCCCCCACGGCGACAAGGCGGAGGGTCGCGCGCCGGGCCGGAGCCGCGGGAAGCCGATTGGGTGCCGTCATGGCGATGTCGGTGCTGCGGTCGGGCATGCCTACGCTCCTCGATCGGAGCAGAATGCTGCGGCGGATGGAATGGTTCCCGGCCGTCGTGCGAAATACGCCGCCGAACGTAGGATGGTTTGGTGGGAATATGGAAAGGCGTGAGGCGCCCGGCTACCGCTTGATCGCCTCCGTCGCTCCCTTGCGTCCTGCCGAGTCGTCCCGCACCATCAGGCGGGCGCCGGTCGATTTGGCGTCGAGCAGCATCACATCGTGCCCGCTGTCATCCCGCACCCGAATGCGCGCACCATCGGAGTTGGCCTGCAGCTCGAAGACGGGGTCACCCGAATCGTTGCCGATCCGGATCGTCGCCTGGCCGGGCGAGTGGCCCGAATGCTGGTCGAACGACATGTGGGCAGTCCGCCCGTCCCGCCACTCGGCCACCACCCGGGCGGGGAGGAAGAACGCCCGCAACTCGCCCCCCGGCTCGAAACGGATTTCCCCGAATACGGTCAGCGAGTCGGCGAGGGAATCGGCGGGGCTTGCGCAATGGAAGGTGGGGCCATGCTGCTCCACCGATGCCTCCTGGATCGTCAGCAGGCAGGAACCCAGCGCCGCCTTCGCGCCGACGGAGTCGGCGGTTTTCACGACGAGACCGATGCCGGAAACTCGTTTCGGGGCGTCCCGGCGGATCTGCACCTGCTCGATGCGCCCCAGCTGATCGCCATCCAGCCGGAACGGGAGGATCGCGAGCGGCACCGTGATCGGATCGGCCGAGTTGGCCAACGCGTCCACCTTTCGTACGCCATTGCGATACATAGAGATAGCAGTCATGCCGGCGAGGAAGATCCCCAGCGCGCCCAAGACGATTCGGAGCCAATACCGTTGCATGAGGCACCTCGCATTCAAGATCGGTGCAGCGACATGTGTTCCAGACAGAAACGAGACAGATGCCGTCTTTGTTTCAGGTTGACCTGAATGCGGACCTCGGGGAGATCCCTGGTCCCTGGGAGCGAGCGCCGGACTCAGAGCTGCTGGAGCTGGTGTCGTCGGCCAGCGTCGCGTGCGGGGGCCATGCGGGGGACGCCGAAACGATGCGGCGAACCGTTGCGGCGGCGAAGCGGCTCGGGGTCACGGTCGGCGCGCATCCGGGGTATCCGGACCGAGAGGGCTTCGGGCGCCGCGAAGTCGGCGCAAGCCCCGCCGACGTCGGGCAGTGGGTGCGCGAGCAGGTGAGCGCCTTGTTGCACGTCGCCGCGGCCGAACGGGCCGAAGTGCGGTACGTGAAGCCGCACGGGGCGATGTACAATCGGGCCGGCCGTGACGCCGCGGTGGCCGTTGCTATCGCTCGTGCGGTGCGGGAGGTCGATCCGGAGCTCGCGCTGCTGGGGCTGGCGAGCAGCGCGCTGATGGGCGCGGCAGACGAGGAGGGTCTCCGAGCCGTCCCCGAGGCGTTTCTCGATCGCGGCTACGCGATCGATGGCACCCTGCTGCCGCGCGACGCACCCGGGGCGGTGCTGGACGATCCCGAGGAGGTTGCGCGCCGAGCCGTGCGTCTGGTCCGCGAAGGCCGGGTTCGCGCCGGCGACGGCACCGAGCTCAGCCTTCGAGCTGCCTCGTATTGCGTGCACGGCGACGGCCGGCACCCCGCCAGGCTGGTGCGAGCGGTGCGAGCGGCGTTTGCGAGCGAGGGCATCGCCGTCGCGTCGTTCGCGCGATGAGCACCCCGCTGCGGGCCAGCATCGGTCCCCTCGGCGACCAGGCGATGCTGCTCACGCTCGAAGGCGACCGCGAGCAATGCAATCGCGCCATCGTCCGGCTCGCCGCAGCTCTCCGTGCCGAAGGTCAGGCCGACGCCCCCCCTGCCATCGTGGACGTGGTTCCCGCTCTGATCTCGCTTGCCGTCTTCTACGACCCGCGACTGGTACCCTCGACCGCCATCGAGCGGCGCCTCCGCGATCTGGCCGACCGGGTCGATCATCTCGGCGATGCCGGGAACGTCGGTCGCCTCCACGTCGTACCCGTCCGGTACGACGGCTCCGACCTCTCCGAAGTTGCGCGAACGGCTGGACTGGACCCGGGCGATGTCGCTCGCCGCCACGCAGCCCGGGAATACCGGGTTCGGTTCCTCGGATTCGCGCCGGGTTTCGCCTATCTCGGCCCGCTTGATCCGGCGCTCGTGGTTCCGCGTCGCTCCGAGCCCCGGCGGCGGATCCCGGC
>DASSUE010000201.1:0-16508 GCA_035707305.1 Gemmatimonadales bacterium | reverse complement strand
GCGGCGTGCTTCGGCGAGCACCTTCGACGGCTCCACGATGTAGTGCAGCACCAGGAGCAGCAGCGCCGCGTCCAGCTCGCGATCCTCGAGTGGCAGCTGCTCCAGATCCCCACTCCGGACCTCCACGTTGTCGTGCTCTCGGAGCCGGGCCCGCGCGGAGGCCAGCATCGCGCGCGACTGATCCACCGCGACGACGCGGCGGACGAAGGGGGCGAGCGCCGCCGCAACCTGGCCGGTGCCGCAGCCCAGATCGCCCACCGTCCACGACTCATCCAGCAGTCCGGGCAGGGCCAGAAGGTCGGCCCGCTGGCCGAAGAGCTCGCCCCTGAGGGCATCCCACTGGGCCGCGGCGGTCGAGAAGAATTCCTGGGAGCGGGTCCGCCGCTCCGCGAGCACGCTGCGCAGTCGCTCCGCGTCCTGTGTTGCGGCGGGGCCGTCGGCGAGCTGCGCCCGCACCACCTGCCAGAGCCGCCGAGCTTCGGGCTCGAGATCCGGCGCCATGGTGTATCGCCGGCTGGGACCGTCGGCCCGGGCCGCGAGCCAACCCCCATCGCCGAGCACCTTGAGGTGCCGGCTGACGGTGGACTGCGGGAGCTGCAGGACGGAGCAGAGCTCGCCCACGGCGAGCTCGTGCCGATCGAGCAGGAGCAGCACCCGACTGCGAGTCTCATCGGCTAGCGCATCCAGCCGTTCGAGGACTGGCGTTGCCATTCAGCGCCCCATCCGCATATCCGGATACTAAGATAATGCGGTCGTTCCGACAAGAGCGTCGCCGACGGGGCGGAGAACGTCCGTCGCGTTGATGGTCAGTCAGTGGGCCGGAGCAGGCGACGGACCCGCGGATCCGATCGGACGGGGTCGAAATGCACGTCCTTGAGATGCAGGCGCAGATGAGGCGGATCCGCCCGGACCCGCTCTACAAACTCGATCGCCGCCTCATGCGCGCCGGCCGCCACCAGTGCGGCGGCCCAGGAGACGGCGGCGTGCACCGGTACGGTGTCCGGCTTCGGCGCGTGAGAGCGTAACGCGGTCAAGCGTCGGCGCAGGCCCAGGGTGTCCCCGGTTCGGCGCTCCAGGGCCAGGAGGGTGCTCTCGCCGGTGAACCGGTCTTCTGCGGGCCGCAGCCGCACCGCGGTTTCCGCGTCCGCCCGAGCCCCCGCCGTGTCCCCTACGACCAACCGCATCGCCGCCCGCTCGGCGTACCCCTGGAAGAACCCCGGATGGACCACGATCGCGCTGTCGAGCCAACGTCGCGCGTCCGCGTAGTGCTTGGCCGCCGCATCGATCCAGGCGAGATGGAGCATTGGCATCGGAAGGTCCGGCTCGAGCGCGATGGCTTCGAGCAACTGCGCCTTCGCCGCTGAGTCGTTGCCCATGAGTCGGAGCCAATATCCGAATTCAAGACGCACCTCGGCGTTCGTGGGGTCGAGCGCCACCGCGCGCTGGCCCGCCTCGAGCGCGCCGGCCAGCGTTCGCGGATCGCGGCGCGCGGCGACCTCGCTTCGCACCTGCCAGGCCTGCGCGATCGTGCTGTCGAGCTGGAGCGCCCGGTCGGCGGCCCTCTCCGCGCGCGCGAGCACGCTGTCCCGCGGGAGCCCGCGGTAGGTCCAGCCCCAGTCCAGCAGCAGGGAATACGCGTAGGCCAAGCGGCCATACGCCAGGGCGAACGATGGATCGAGGCGCACGGCCTCCTCGTACGCCTGGATCGCGCGCGCGAAGCTTCGGGGGTTCCGCTGCGAGGTGTAATAGCTGGCCCGGAGGAGTTGGTCGTAGGCGGCGGGGTCGCGGGTTCGGCCGGATCGGCGCCGAGCACCTGGTTCAGCCCCGCCGCCGCCCACCGCGCGGGCCACGTCGGCGCCGACCTGGTCCTGGAGGTCGAGGACGCTGCCGACCCCATGGTCGTAGCTGCGACTCCAAGTCCGAAAGCCGTCGGACGCGTTGACCAGTCGCACCGACACCCGCACTCGCGGCCCGGCGCGCCGCACGCTCCCTTCCACCAGGTAGCCCACGCCGAGCTGCCGGGCCTGCTGCAGCAGGTCCGTGGTGTCGGCACGCTCGAGCCGACCGACCGCGCCGCGCCCCGCGACCCGGACACCTGGGAAGTCGACCAGTCGCGCGGCGATCTCCTCGCCGATGCCCTGTGCGAGGTACGCGTCGGCGGTATCGGGTGAGAGATTGGCGAACGAGAGCACCGCGACGCTGTGCCGCGCCCGACCTGCGGCCGCCGCATCACCGGCGTCCGCGCGCCCGGCCCGCCGGCTCGCGGCCCACCAACCAAGCATCACCGCGATCACCGCGCTGGCCGCGAGGCCGATCGCCCAGCGAGGGATTCGCCCACGGGCTGTCGGTAAGATCACGACCGTCTCCGTGCGGGACGCAGCGCCGAGGGCCTTCGCGAAATCCCCCGCGGTCGGGTAGCGATCGGCCGGCACCTTGGCCAGTGCCCGAAGCACGACCAGCTCCACCGGCTGCGGCACCGTGCCGCGCACCGTGCGGATGCTCGACACCGGATCGACCGCGTGGCGGGCCAGCACCGCCTGCGCACTCGCCCCGGTGAACGGTGGGGCCCCTGTCAGCATCTCGTACAGCACGCAGCCCAGCGCGTAGATGTCGCTGCGTCCGTCCAGATCCCGGCTCGCGGAGGCCTGTTCCGGGCTCATGTACTGCGGCGTCCCCAGCGCGATCCCGGTCCCAGTCAGCTCCTCTCCGCCTGCCCGGCCCACCGCCCGCGCGATCCCGAAGTCGGCGACCACCGCGTGACCCGCCACGAGCAGGATGTTCTCTGGCTTGATGTCCCGGTGGACGATGCCATGCTCGTGGGCGTAACCCAGCGCGTCGGCCACTTCGCGGGCGAGCCGGAGCGCCTCCTCGATCGGAAGCGGCCCCTCGCGGCCGAGCCGCTGCCGCAACGACTCGCCCGCGACGTACGGCATGACGTAGTAGAAGGTGGACTCGCCGATCCGTCCTGAGTCGAACAGCGGCAGGATGTGCGGGTGCTGCAGGTGGGCTGCGACCTCGACCTCGCGGAGGAACCGGTCCGGACCGAGGGCGGTACCCAGCTCGGGCCGAAGCACCTTCACTGCCACCCTCCGGCGGTGCCGCAGGTCCTCAGCCAGATACACCGTTGCCATGCCGCCGCTGCCGATCTCGCGCTCCAGCGCGTAGGCATCGCGCAGGGCCTCGCCGAGCAGCGAGAAGGAGGTGGCAGACACGGCGGTATCCGAGGAGGTGTCGTCTCGAATCTGCCGGCTGGCTCGCGGAATTGCCACCGACGTGACTCTCCGTCGGCTGCTTGACCGTCTGAGATTGGAACCTCACTTTGTTCCTTGGCAGTAGCGGCGAAGAGTCTTTCTCGCCGCCCACCACCTTCGCCTCAGCCCTACCGAAAGCACCCATTGAAACGGCTGCCTCTCAGGGAGGGCGACTTGGGAGGTGTACCGATGCGCTATCGTGTCCTGTCGGGCTGGGCCTGGCTGGGCTTGGCCGCGTGTGGCGCCGATAAGCCGGCGCCGCCCCCGCCACCGGAAGTCACGGTCGCTGAGGTGCGAGCCGAGGAGCTCGCCGAGTGGGACGACTACCAGGGCGAGTTCGAGGCAATCGACGCCGTGGAAATCCGTCCCCGGGTATCGGGCTACCTCCTCCGCGTGGCGTTCACCGAGGGGAAGGAGGTCCGCAAGGGCGACGTGCTCTTCGAGATCGACCCCCAGCCCTATCAGGCGACGCTGGACGAGCGCAAGGCCGATCTCGCCCGGGCCCAGGCCCGGCTCGCGCTGACCGAGCGCGACGCGGCGCGGGGGGAGCGCCTCGTCGCGGCACAGGCGATCTCGCAGGAAGAACAGGACACCCGGCTCACGCTCTCTTCGGAGGCGCGCGCGGCGGTGGAAGCGGCGGAAGCGGCCGTGCGGGCGGCGGAGCTGGATCTGGGCTACACCAAGGTCCGCGCCCCGGTCGATGGCCGCACCGGCCGGGCCGAGGTGACCGAGGGGAATCTGGTCATCGGTGGCTCCGCGGGGGAATCGACCCGTCTGACCACCATCGTCTCGCTGGACCCGATCTACGTCTACTTCGAGGGCGACGAATCGGCCTACCTCCGATATGCCCATCTCGACCGGACCGGCGAGCGCGTCAGCAGCCGCAGGGCCGCGAATCCAGTGCAGATCGGATTGGCCGACGAGGAGGGATTCCCTCACACCGGGCGAATGGACTTCGTCGATAACCGGCTGGATCGCGAAACCGGGACGATTCGCGCCCGGGCAGTGGTGGCGAATCGGGACCGGCTGTTCACGCCCGGGATGTTCGCGCGAGTGCGGCTACTCGGCAGCGGGGTGCGGCGGGTGACGGTGATTGCCGAGGTCGCAGTCAGCACCGACCAAGACCGCAAGTTCGTGTTCGTGCTCAACCCCGACAGTACCGTGGCCTATCGGAGCATCATCCTGGGCCGGCAAGTGGACGGCCAGCGCCGCATCATCCGGGAAGGGCTCAAGCCGGGCGAGTACGTGGTGGTGAACGGGTTCGCCCGGATCCGGCCCGGCGTGCGGGTCAAGGCCACCGTGGCCTCCGCTGATAGCGTCACTGGCAGGTCGGCGAACGATTCCGCGAGCGCTGCGTCCCGGACCTCGCCATGAACATTTCCCGGTTCTTCATCGACAGGCCGATCTTCGCGACGGTGCTGTCGATCGTCATCACCATCGCCGGCCTGTTGGCGATGCAGATCCTTCCGATCAGCGAGTATCCCGAGGTCGTGCCGCCGACGGTCCAGGTACGCGCCATTTTCCCCGGGGCCAGTCCGGAGACCATCTCCGAGACGGTCGCCACGCCGCTCGAGGAGCAAATCAACGGCGTCGAGGACATGCTCTACATGTCCTCCTCGGCCACCACGGACGGCGTGATGCAGCTGACCGTGACCTTCGCGCTCGGCACCGACATCGACATCGCGCAGGTGCAGGTCCAGAACCGGGTGAACCAGGCGCTGCCGCGGCTGCCCGAAGAGGTGCGACGGTTGGGCGTCACTACGGTCAAGAGCTCCCCCGACCTGACCATGGTCGTGCACCTGACTTCACCCAACCGCCGCTATGACGCGTTGTATCTCCGGAACTATGCCCTGATCAACATCCGGGACGTGCTGGCGCGGCTGCCGGACATGGGCAACGTCCGCATCTTCGGCGGCGGTGACTATGCCATGCGGATCTGGCTCGATCCGGCGAAGGTCGCGGCCCGCAACCTGACCGCGGCGGAGGTGGTGCAGGCCGTGCAGCAGCAGAACGTGCAGGTCTCCGCCGGCATTCTGGGCGGCCCGCCGGTCGCGCAGCAGGTGCCGTTCCAGCTCACCATCAACACCCGTGGGCGGCTGCTCGACGAGGAGGAGTTCGGTGACGTGGTGATTCGGACCGGGGCCGAAGGCCAGCTAACCAGGCTCCGTGACGTCGCCCGAGTCGAACTGGCGGCCCAGGACTACGCCCTCCGATCGGGCCTGGACAACCAGGCGGCGATCCCGATCGCCGTTTTCCTGCTCCCGGGCGGGAACTCTCTGCGACTGTCAGAGCGGGTGCGGGCCACCATGGAGGAGCTGTCCCAGAACTTCCCCGAGGGAATCAGCTACCAGATCGTCTACGACCCCACGGTGTTCGTCAGGGAGTCGATCCGGGAGGTGGTCAAGACGCTCTTCGAGGCGGTGCTGCTGGTCGTCATCGTCGTGGTGCTGTTCCTCCAGACCTGGCGGGCCTCGGTCATTCCGCTGATTGCAGTCCCGGTGTCGATCGTCGGCACCTTCACCGTCATGCTCGGCTTCGGCTTTTCGATCAACACCCTCACGCTCTTCGGCTTGGTGCTCGCCATCGGCATCGTCGTCGATGACGCGATCGTGGTGGTGGAGAACGTGGAGCGGAACATCGAGCAGGGCCTGCAGCCCAAGGAGGCGGCGTACCGCGCTATGGAGGAGGTCACGGGGCCGATCATCGCCATCGCGCTGGTGCTCTGCGCGGTGTTCGTCCCGGTGGCGCTGGTGCCCGGATTTACCGGGCAGTTCTATCGCCAGTTCGCGCTCACCATCGCCTTCTCGACCGTGATCTCCGCGTTCAACTCCCTGACGTTGTCCCCGGCGTTGGCGGCGATTCTGCTCCAGCCACACGGTGCCCGGCGCGACCTGCTGACCCGGCTGCTGGACCGCAGCCTGGGTTGGATATTCAGGCCATTCAACCGAGGCTTTAGCGCCGGCTCGGAGCGTTACCGCGGTGGGGTGGAGCGACTCGCCACCCGGCCGGGCTGGCCTCTCGCGGTGTACGCCGGACTGCTGGCGCTAACGGTGCTCGTCTTCCGGACCGTCCCTGAGGGCTTCATCCCTCCGCAGGACAAGCAGTACTTGGTCGGGGTCGCCCAGCTCCCCGACGCGTCGTCGCTCGACCGCACCGACTCGGTGCTCCGGAAGATGACGGCCATCGCCCTGAAGCATCCAGCGGTGTCGCACGGAGTCCAGTTCACCGGGCTGTCGGTGAACGGGTTCGTCAACGCATCCAATCAGGGCATCGTCTTCTTCCCGCTCAAGCCGTTCGAGGAACGGCAGGAACCGGAACTCCGCGGCCAGGCCGTGGCCCAGGCGCTGAACGCCCGATTCGCGTCGATTCAGGAGGCGTTCGTCGCGGTGTTCCCCCCGCCAGCGATTCAGGGACTGGGGTCCACCGGCGGCTTCAAGATGCAGGTGCAGGACCGCGGGGCCCTGGGCGAAGAGCAGCTGTTTCAGGCCACCGAGGCAGTGATCGCCAAGGCGAACCAGCAGCCCCAGCTGCGCGGCGTCTTCTCCACCTTCCGGATGAACGTGCCTCAGGTCTGGGTCGACATCGACCGGGAACGGGCGCGCCGCCAGGACGTGGCGATGCCCGAGCTGTTCGCCACCCTCGGGGTCTACCTCGGCTCGGCGTATGTCAACGACTTCAACCGATTCGGGCGCACCTACCAGGTGGTAGCCCAGGCCGATGCCCCGTTCCGCAGCCATGTCGAGGACATCGGCAACCTGAGGGTACGCAACGCGTCGGGCGAGATGGTGCCACTCGGTGCGCTGGTTCGGACCCGGGAGACTTTCGGCCCGGACCGGGTCGGGCGCTATAACGCGTTCCTCACGGCCGACATCAACGGCAGCCTGGCACCCGGGGTCAGCTCCGGCCAGGGCGTGGCGTTGATGGAGCGATTGGCGCGGGAGACCCTGCCGCGCGGGATGGGATTCGAGTGGACCGAGCTCACCTTCCAGCAGGTACAGGAAGGGGCCACGCTGCTACTGGTCTTCCCGCTCTCGATCCTGCTGGCTTTCCTGGTGCTGGCGGCGCAGTACGAGAGCTGGTCGCTCCCGCTGGTGGTGATCCTCATCGTCCCCCTGTCGGTGTTGGCAGCCATGGGCGGCGTGTGGCTCGCCAAAGGCGACAACAACATCTTCACCCAGGTCGGTCTGGTGGTGCTGGCGGCGCTGGCCTGCAAGAACGCGATCCTCATCGTGGAATTCGCCCGCGAGCTCGAGCTTCAGGGTCGTAGCATTCTCGGGGCCGCGCTGGAAGCGTGTCGATTGCGGCTCCGGCCGATTCTGATGACTTCGTTCGCGTTCATCGGGGGCGTGACGCCGCTGGTCATCTCGACTGGCGCCGGGTCCGAGATCCGGCGGGCCTTGGGCATAGCCGTATGGGCGGGAATGCTGGGAGTGACGATCTTCGGGCTCTTCCTGACGCCCGTGCTCTACGTCGTGATCCGGTCGCTGGTGACCCGGCGGGCGCCGACCACGATCCCCACATAGGCAAGGTCCGACGCGACCGGAGGTCGTTGCCGGCGTGTGTAACGCACCTTGGACGAACGTGGCGACTCAACCATCTGGTAATGCCAGCCCCGCCAGAGCGTACCGCTCGGCGGGGCTTT
This sequence comes from Gemmatimonadales bacterium, assembly GCA_035707305.1. Classification (GTDB taxonomy): domain Bacteria; phylum Gemmatimonadota; class Gemmatimonadetes; order Gemmatimonadales; family GWC2-71-9; genus DASQPE01. The sequence goes on along the minus strand of DASSUE010000201.1, from coordinate 8,615 downwards.
CCGGATCGGGAGGGACCTCCTTTCCTTTCCCCGCAGCATTTCTGCCTATTGGCCAAGTCTACGTGATCAACACCACACGAGACTGTACCTAGTGCTCGTGACACCGTCGTTACAAACCGGCGGTTCAGAACCCTACTAGGTGGTGCTGCAGAACCCATCAGCCAGGAGCGGGCGCATGCGTAAGGTCGTCGTGGGAGTGATCCTCTTGGTTGCCTGGACAGCTTCCTCCTTCGCGCAAGAGCCGGCGGACACCGTTCCGGGAGTCGCCTTCTGGAGCTCTCTCGGCGACAGCACGCTCGCTCGGCTGGTGCGCGAGGCGCTGCAGGCGAACCACGACGTCCGCGCCGCAGCCGCGCGAGTGCGCGAAGCTCGGGCCCAGCGGCTGGAGGCGAAACTGGATCTCTTTCCCACCGTCACGGCCGTCGGCGGCTACACGAGGCAGAAGCTCGCGAGCGCTACCTTCGGGCCCATCACCGGTGGCGGGAGCTTCCCGGCACAGGACATCTGGGATGCCGGCTTCGAGGCGTTCTGGGAGATCGACGTGTTCGGGCGGGTGCGGGGGAACGTGCAGGGGCAGAATCGGTTGGCCGAAGCTGCGCAGGAGTCGCTCCACGACCTTCAGGTGGCGCTCACGGCCGAGTTGGCTAGCGCGTACTTCGATTTGCGGGGTACTCAGGAACAGCTCGCGGTGGCACAGCGGAACGGCGAGAACCAGCGGCGCACCCTCGAGGTGACCCAGCAGCGGCTGGATGCGGGGCGGGGCACTGCGTTCGATACCGAGCGGGCCCGCGCGCAGCTCGCATCGACCCTCGCCACCATTCCCGATCTCGAGTCGCGGATCGCGGCCGCGCAGTATCGCATCGGTGTGCTGGTGGGCAGGCCACCGCTCGCCGTGGCGCCGGAGCTCGAGACCGCGGTGCGGCTTCCGGCTCTGCCCGACAGCCTGAGCGTTGTGAGCCCGGATGCACTCGCCCGAAGCCGGCCCGACGTACGGAGCGCCGAGCGGGTGCTGGCGGCGCAGTCGGCGTTCACCCGGTCGGCGAAAGCCGAGTATCTCCCCCGCCTCACCTTCGGCGGCACGGCAGGGTTCACGTCAGCGGATTTCGGCGACCTCGCCGGCACTGGTACAGGTCGCTACGCCTTGGGGCCGGTGATCTCCTGGCCCGCGCTCAACCTCGGCCGGATCAAGGCCCGCGCCGACGCGGCCCGGGCCCGCGAGGCCGAAGCGGAAGCCCAGTATCAGCAGACCGTGTTGCGCGCGGTCCAGGAGACCGAGACCGCGCTGGTCGCCTACCGCAAGTCGCGCGGCCGGGTCGACCGGCTGGACGAGGCGGCGGCCGCGAGCGAGCGGGCGGCGGAGCTGGCCCGGCTTCGATTTGAGGGCGGCGTCGCCGACTTCCTTCAGGTGCTCGATGCGCAGCGGACCGTGCTGGAGGCGCAGGACCGGCTGGCGCAGGGGCGCACCGATGCGACGACGGCGCTGGTGGAGGTGTATCGGGCGATTGGGGGACAGTGGAGGTAGGAGCGGGTGGACAACCTGGCCCACACGCTCGCGGGCGCGGCCCTTGCGAAGGTCGGCTTCGAGCGACGGTCGCCGCTCGCAATGCCCACTCTCCTGCTGGCGGCGAACCTCCCGGACGTCGACGTCCTGGCCTACCTCGAAAGCCCGCTGTTCGCGCTGACGTTCCGGCGAGGATGGACCCACGGCATCCTCGCTATGCTGCTGATGCCGCTTTGGCTCGCATCCGTGATGCTCGCGTGGGATCGCGGGGTGCGCCGGAGACGACGGCCGGCCGCCGCCGTCGCCCGCTTCAGCGACCTATGGATCATCGGCCTGATCGGCGTGCTGTCACACTCGCTGCTCGATCTGCTCAACACCTACGGGGTGCGGCTCCTGATGCCGTTCTCCGGCCGCTGGTTCTACGCCGACACCCTGTTCATCATCGACCCATGGCTGTCCGGGGCGTTGGCGCTTACGTGGGTGGCGGGGGCAGTCGGAAACAGGCAGTCGAGAATAGGCGGGAACGGCGTGCGGCGAGCCACGCGTGTTCTTGGGTTGGTCGCGCTCGCGTATATCGCAGGGATGTATGTGCTCGGGCAGGCGACCCGCGCAGCTGCGGCTGACGGAGCCGCCGGGGTCGGACGGCGACCCGCGCGGCTGATGGCCGCCCCGGTGCCGCTGGATCCGTTCCGCCGGACGATCCTCTTTCAAGAAGACGGCCGCTACCACCGGGCGGGCTTCGATTGGCGGCGGCAGCGGCGACTGGTTCCGGAGCCCAATGCTATCGCCATGAACTTCGACCGGCCGGAGGTGCGGGCCGTGCTCAACCGGCCGGAAGCCCGCGCCTTTCTTCAGTGGTCACGCTTTCCCGCAGCGGCCGTGAGGCCCGATGGTGTTCGGCTGTACGACCTTCGCTACGCGGATGCGGAGACCGACTCCTGGGCCTCGGTGCTCATCGCGGATCGGCCGTGGTGAAAGGCGGGATTACCTGACGACCGCCGGCTCCGCGATCTCGCTGTCCGTCGGTTCCCCCGCGCGGCGGCTCACCCGCCGCGCCAGCCGGCGCTGGAACCGGTCGAAGTAGGTGTAGATGACCGGGGTGACATAGAGCGTCACGAGCTGCGAGAACGCCAGCCCCCCCACAACCGCGACGCCCAGGGGCCGGCGCGACTCCGCGCCGGGGCCATGTCCGAGCGCGATCGGCAGCGTGCCCATCAGCGCGGCAAGTGTGGTCATCATGATCGGACGGAAGCGGACCAGGCAGGCCTCCACGATCGCCGTCTCCGCCGGCTTGCGTTCACTGCGCTCGGCTTCGATCGCGAAGTCGATCATCATGATCGCGTTCTTCTTGACCAGCCCGACGAGGAGGATGATCCCCACGAAGGCGTAGACGCTGAGCTCGTAGCCGAAGAGCATCAGGGTGAGCAGCGCGCCAAATCCAGCCGAGGGCAGGCCCGACAGGATCGTGAGCGGATGGATGAAGCTCTCGTACAGTACGCCGAGCACGAGGTAGATCACGAGGATCGCGACGATGAGCAGGACGAGCAGACCGCCCTGCGCGTCCTGGAACGCCTGTGCGGTGCCGGCGAACTCGCCCGTGATGGTGGACGGCAGGCGCTCGCGCGCGGCGCGTTCGACCTCGGCGACGGCCTGTCCCAGCGCCACGCCCGGGGCAAGGTTGAACGAGAGCGTGACCGACGGGAGCTGGCCGGAGTGGCCGACGGTGAGGGGGCCCACCCCTTCCGTGAGGTGCGCCACGCTACCCAGCGGCACGAGCTGGCCGCCGGACGACCGAATGTACAGCAGGCTCAGCGCCGAGAGGTCCCGCTGGTACTGAGGGAGCAGCTCGAGCATCACCCAGTACTGGTTCGTCGGCGTGTAGATGGTGGAGACCTGGCGGGAACCGTACGCGTTGTACAGCGCGCGCTCGATCTGCTCTGCGGTGACGCCCACCGCCGCCGCGCGATCCCGGTCGATCTCCACCTTGATCTGCGGGTTCTTGATCTGGAGGTCGCTGGTGACGTCGGTGAGGAGCGGGATCTCGCGCAGTCTGGCCTGAAACGCCGCCGACTCGATATAGAGCGCCTCGAGGTCGGTGCTCTGGAGCGTGTACTGGTACAGGCTCTTGCTGGTCCTGGTCCCGATATTGATCACGGGAACGTTCTGGACGTAGGTGCGGATTCCGGGGACGACCGCTGTCTTGACCTGGAGCTGCCGCGCGATCTCGTCGGCCTCCAGCTCTCGTTCGTCCCGCGGCTTGAGCCGGATGAACATTCGGCCGTTGTTCACGGTCTGCGACCGCCCGCTCGCGCCTACCTGCGAGCTGAACCCGGCGACGTTCGGGTCCTGCTGTACGATGCCGGCCACCGCCTGTTGATGGCGCATCATCGCCTCGAACGACGTGCCCTCGGCGGTCTCGGTCGTGACGCTCAGGAACCCCTGATCTTCGTTGGGGAGAAAGCCCTTGGGGATGATCACCGCGAGCCCCACGGTCGCCACGATCAGGAGCAACGTGAAGGCGAGGGTCAGCGGCCGGTGGTTCATCACCCAGCGAAGGCTCCGCTCGTACCAGCCCAGCACCCGCTGGTACACCCGCTCCGTGGTCTCGTAGAGACGGCCATGCTCAGCGCCGCGTGAGTGGCGGAGGTACCGGCTGCACAGCATCGGCGTGAGCGTGAGCGAAATGACGCCCGAGGCCAGGATCGCGATGCCGATGACGGCGGCAAACTCCTGGAACAGGCGCCCGATGAGGCCACCCAGGAAGAACACCGGGATGAACACCGCAGCCAGCGAGATCGTCATGGAGACGATGGTGAAGCCGATCTCCCGCGAGCCGTCGAGCGCCGCTTGCCAGGCGCCCTTCCCCATCTCCATGTGGCGGACGATGTTCTCCAGCATCACGATAGCGTCGTCCACCACGAAACCCACCGCCAACACCAGCGCCATCAGCGACAGGTTGTCGAGACTGTACCCCAGCAGGTACATGAGCGCGAACGTGCCCACCAGGGACATGGGCACCGCCGTGCTCGGGATGACGGTGGCGGGGAGGTTGCGGAGAAAGAGGAAGATCACCAGCACGACGAGGCCGATCGTGAGCATCAGGGTGAACTTCACGTCGGCCACGGACGCACGGATGAAGATCGAGCGATCGTAGTTGAACAGCACGTCCACCGACGCGGGCATCTGGTCCCTGAGCTCCTCGACCCGGGCACGCACCGCGTCGGCCACCTGCACGGTATTGGTGCCGGGCTGCCGCCGGATCGCGAGCACGACGCTCCGCACCCCGTTGTACCACGCCGCCACCCGGTTGTCCTGCACGTCGTCGCTCACCCGCCCCAGATCCTGGAGCCGGACCGGCGCGCCGTTCCGGAAGCTGACCACGAGCGGGCGGAACGCGGCTGCGTTTTCCAGCTGCCCGCTGGCGTCCAGGGTGTACGCCTTGTCGGTACCCCACAGCACGCCGTTCGGCAGGTTCACGTTCCCCGCGGTGACCGCGTCCGCCACCTCGTCGATGCCGATGCCGCGATTCGCGAGCGCGTTGGGATCGAGCTGAATCCGGACCGCGTACTTCTGCTGGCCGAAAACATCCACCTGCGAGACGCCGGCGACCGTCGAGATCCGCTGCGCCATGAAGGTCTCGGCGAACTCGTTCACCTGCGACAGCGGCAGCGTCTTGGACGTGAGCGAGAGATAGAGGATCGGGCTGTCGGCGGGGTTCTGCTTCCGGTAGCGCGGCGGCAGCATGTCGCTCGGCAGCTCGTTCTGCGCCGAGGCGATAGCGGCCTGGACGTCCTGCGCCGCGGCGTCGATGTCGCGGTCGAGGGCGAACTGGAGCTGGATGCTGGTCTGGCCGGTGCTGCTGGTCGACGTCATCACCTCGATGCCGGCGATGGTGGAGAACTCCCGCTCGAGCGGCGTCGCCACCGCCGACGCCATCGTTTCCGGGCTCGCGCCCGGCAACGACGCATTCACGCTGATGGTCGGGTAATCCACGTTGGGGAGATCGCTCACCGGCAGGCGGCGATATCCCAGCACGCCGAAGATCAGCACGCCGGCCATCACCAGCGTGGTCATGACCGGCCGGCGGATGAAAAGCTCGGAAATGTTCATGTGCCTTGCGCCGCTTCCTTGATCTCCACCTTCGCCCCGGCGGTAAGCCGCAGCTGCCCGTCGGTCACTACCCGCTCGCCCGGCTCGACGCCGCCGTCGAGCACGGTGACATCGCCGGCCGCCCGTGCCACGCGCACGTTGCGCACTTCCGTAGTCTGGTCGGCTTTCACCACGAACACGTAAGCTCCCTGCTGGCCCTCGATCACCGCGGTGGACGGGACGACGAGCGCGCCGTCATCCACGTCCAACTGCAGAGTGACGGCCACGAACTGGCCCGGCCAGAGCACCCCGTTCCGGTTGTCGAAGCGTCCCTTGAGGAGGATGGTGCCGGTCGCCGTGTCGACCGCGTTGTCCACGAACGCGAGCGTGCCCTCGCTCTCCTGGCCGTCGGCGGGCCGGGCACGGACGTGCAGCGTCTCGGAGCGGTATCGGCGAATGTCGGCCAGGTGCGTGGCGGGCAGCGCGAACCGTACCAAGATAGGGCTCAGCTGGTTGATCACGACGAGCGGATCGCCTTCGTTGGCCCGAACCAGGTTGCCCGGGCGAACCAGCTGGCTTCCCGCGCGGCCGGCGATGGGCGAGCGGATCGTAGCGTATTGCAGCTCGAGGCGGGCGGATTGCACCGCCGCGCTGTCGGCCCGCACGGTCGCGGCGAGCGCGTCGGCGTTCGCCTGGGCCTGCTCGATCTGCTGCCGGGTCGCGTAGTCGGGGCCGAGTTCGGCGAGGCGGCGCGCATTCTCCCGTACCGTGGCGAGCTGGGCCAGGTCGCGGGCGAGCGCCGCCTTGGCACCTTCAAGCGTGGCGCGGTACGCCCGCGGGTCGATCTCGAACAACACCTGTCCCGCGCGCACGTCCTGCCCCTCGGTGAACAACACTCGCTGCAGCACGCCGGTCACCTGGGATTGCACCGAGACCGTCGCCACCGGTTCGACCGTCCCGGTCGCCTGCAGGGTGCGGGGCACGGAGCGGCGCTCGGCCACGGCGGCCGTGACCGGCACCGGGGGAGGATCTTTGGGACGCGGCTTCTCGCAGCCGGCGGTCAGGGCGGGGAGGATGACCAGCAGCAAACACGAGCGGGGGCGACGCTTCATAAAGGAAGGTCGCTCCCAACTCGAGGCTACAGCAAGGGGTACAACAGTACGCGTACGCATACTTGTACTCGTACTGGTGACGTGACGTACGAGTACGAGTACTTACCCAGCCAATAGTGTCACTCCCGCCGACCCGGGCGCGGCCGGATCCGCGTCGCGGGGTCCCTTCGGTCCGCCGCGCCGGACCTTGGCGCTCAACTCCTCGATCCGGATCGCCACGAACGCGGTGGGATCCAGGTGGTCGTCCGGGATCGGATCGTAGTCCCGCCCCGCCGTCCGCCCCGGCCAATACCGGCCGACCATGCCCTCCAGCAGCTCGCGCCGCTCGGCCCTCGGCGGCTCAGTGCCGGCCCGGCCGAACACCACGACGCTTCGATAGTTGATCGAATGGAACAGGGCAGTCTTCGAGTAGACCAATCCATCGACCAACGTGACGGTCACGCAGATTGGCGCTCCGGTGGCCAGGTGCTGCATCAGCCGGCTGTGGTGGGCGCCGTGGAGATAGACGTGCTCCGGACGCGCCGGCTCGAACTGATAGGTCATCGGGATCACGAACGGCTGCCCCTGATCGACGAACCCGACATGGGCCACAAGTCCCGACGCGAGGATGGCGTGGGCCTCCTCCGGCCTCGACCGCTCGGGGTGGATCCGGATCCGGCTCCGCGGCGAGGTGGCGGAGTGGGGGCAACGATTCGGGGTCGGGATTGGCTGCGCAGTCACGGCGGGCCTCGAAGTCGGAGTGACACCGCCATTGTACCAAAACTCTGGCACCAAGATAAGTTCCAGAAGCAGTAACAATCATGATACCAGAATGCGGGGAGCTCGATGACCCCACGCCGCGCCACTACCATCCCGCTCCTCGTATCTCTCGATCGGGCCGGGCCCGCGCTCCACCGCCAGCTCTACACCGAGCTGAGAACGATGATGCTGGACGGGAGGCTCCCGCCCGGACGCCGTCTTCCCGCAAGCCGTCTCTTGGCGCGAGACCTTGGCGTCTCCCGCAACACGGTGAACGGCGCGTTCGATCAGCTCCGGGCGGAGGGATACCTCGAGGCGCGAGAGCGGGGCGGAACCTACGTCGCAACCCGGCTGCCCGACCTCCTGCTGCGAGCCCACCGCTCCCGGACCCTGGGCGGCCCCAGCTCGACGCAAAGCAACGCCACACTGCCGCCGCAGACCGGGCGACACCGGCTGTCCGCCCGCGGCCGCACCGTCGCCGCGACGGCGCGTCCACCCCTTCGGGTCCGGGACGAGCGAATCCGCCCGTTTCGATCCGGCGTCCCCGCACTGGACCTGTTTCCTCACCGCGTCTGGGCCCGATTGATGGCGCGCCGCTGGCGGCGCGGCGCGGTGCCGCTGGCCTATGGATACGCGGAAGGTGACACCGCGCTTCGTTCGGCCATCGCGGAATACGTCCGTGCGGCGCGGGGCGCGCGATGCAGCGACGAGCAGGTGATGATCGTGAGCGGCTCGCAGCAGGCGCTGGATCTAGCGGCGCGGACCGCCCTCGATCCCGGCGACGCGGCGTGGGTGGAGGAGCCGGGGTACTGGGGCGTGCGAGCCGCGCTGGTTGCTGCCGGGGCGCGGCTGGTACCGGTTCCCGTGGGCGGTGACGGCCTCGACGTCGGTGTCGGAGAGACCCTCGAGCCGGCTGCGCGGGTGGCCTGCGTCGCCCCCTCGCATCAGATGCCGCTGGGCGTCACCATGAGCGTATCACGACGGCTGGAGCTGCTCGCCTGGGCGCGGCGCGCCGGCGCCTGGATCTTCGAGGATGACTACGACAGCGAGTATCGCTACGCCAGTCGTCCGCTGGCCTGTCTTCAGGGTCTCGACCAGTCCGGGTGCGTGGTGTACATCGGCACCTTCAGCAAGACGATCTTTCCGGCGCTGCGACTCGGCTACGTGATCGCGCC
>DASSUE010000200.1:0-8898 GCA_035707305.1 Gemmatimonadales bacterium | reverse complement strand
GGTGACAGCGAGCGGCACGGCCAGGAGCACCGTGAATGGGTGCACCAATGACTCGAACTGCGAGGCCAGCACCATGAAGACCACCACCAGCGCCAGCACGAACGCGAAATAAAGTGCGCCGCCACTTTCCTCCAGCTCCCGTGATTCGCCGGCCAGTGCCGTGGTGCTGCCTCGCGGCAACACCTCCGCGGCGACCCGGTTGAGCGAGTCCAGCGCCTCACCCAACGTGAACCCGGGGGCCAGGCTGGCGGTGAGGGTGAAGCTCCGCACCCGCTGGAAATGGTTGAGCTCCCGTGGTCCGACGCCTTCGCTGATGTTCGCCACCGCGTCCAACTTGATCAGCTCATCGTTGCGCCCGCGTACATAGAGGCCGGTCATGTCGCTCGGGGTTGCGCGGGCTTCCGGCGACAGCTGCACGATCACGTCGTAGAGCTTGTTGGCCCGGGTGAAGGTGCTCACCTCGCGGCCTCCCAGCATGGTCTGCAACGTCGCGGCAACGTCGCGCACCGGAACGCCGAGATCTTCCGCCCGGTCGCGGTCGAAGCTCACCGTGAGCTCCGGCTTGTTGACCCGGAGGTCGGTGTCGACGTTGAGCAGCCCCTTGATGGCCCGGGCGCGAGCCGTCAGGGTGTCCGCGCCCTTGGCCAGCTGAGCGAAATCAGAGTGCTGGACCACGAACTGCACCGGGCTGCCCCAGCCGAAGGCGGGAGGGTTGTTCGCGAAGGCGAACACGCCGGGGATCCCGAAGAACTGGCCCTGCACCTCGTTCACGATCTCGCCCACTTTGCGGCTCCGCTTGGACCAGTCGTCCAGGTTGACGAAGATGATTCCCCGGCTCACGCCGTCGCCGATGTTTACCACGCTGAAGAAGCTTTCGACTCCCTCGGTCTTGGCGATCACCGCCTCGGCCTGCTGCTGATAGCCGTCGGTATAGCGGAGCGAGGAGCCCTCGGGCGCGATCAGAAATCCGATGAACCAGCCACGGTCTTCGGGTGGGATGAACTCCCGCTTGAGCGTCTTGAAGATCACGCCCGCGCCCACGAGGAGAGCGAGCGCCCCGATGATCACGGCCCACCGCAGGTGTAGCGCACGGTCGAGAAGCCAAGCATAGCTGTTGGACAAACCGACGAAACCGCGCTCGAGGATCCGGTACAGCCGGCCATGCGACTTGGGCACTCGAAGGATCTGGGCGCACAGCATCGGCGTGAGCGTGAGCGCCACTAGGCCGGACACGACGACCGAGCCGGCCACCGCAATACCGAACTCGTTGAACAAGCGGCCGGTCGAGCCCTTGAGGAAGGCCAGGGGGGTGAAGACGGCCACCAGGCAGATCGTGGTGGCCACCACCGCGAAGCCGATCTCCCGGGTGCCCTCCTGTGCCGCCGTGTGCGGATCCTCGCCCAGCTCCTCCTGGTGTCGGTAGGCGTTCTCCAGCACGATGATCGCATCGTCCACCACGATGCCGATGGCCAGGGTGAGCGCGAGCAGCGTGAGGTTGTTGATCGAGAAACCGAGGAAGTACATCACCGCGAAGGTGGCGATGATGGAGGCCGGAATGGCCAGCCCGGGAATGATGGTGGCGCGCAGGTTTCTGAGGAACAGGAAGATGATGATGACCACCAGGCCGCCGGCCAGCAGCAGCGTCTCCTGCGCCTCGAGGATCGACCGCTTCACGTACACTGATTGATCGAACGCGGCGTCGATGCGGACCCCGGCGGGCAGCGATCGCTGGATGGCGGGTAGCTCGCGATGGATCGCGTCCGCCACCTGGATGATGTTCGCCTTGGATTGCCGGATCACGCCGATCGCGACGGCAGGTCGGCGGTTGAACCGGAGCACGCTCCGTTCGTCTTCCGGCCCCAGCTCGACCCGCGAGAGGTCCTTGAGCTTCACCAGCTGCCCGCCCCGGCTGGAGACCACCAGCTCGGCGAATTCGGCGGGCGTCTTGAGCTCGCCCAGCGAGCGCACGGTGAACTCGCGGCGCTCCGACTCGATCCGGCCCCCCGGAATCTCCACGTTGCGGCTGCGAATGGCGTTCTCGACATCCTGGACGGTGAGCCCACGGGCGGCGAGCTCCGACGCGCTCAACCAGACCCGCATGGAGAACCGGCGCTCGCCGAAGATCCGAGCCTGGCCCACGCCCGGGAGCGTCTGCAGGCGGGATTTCACCATCCGATCACCGATATCCGACAGCTGAAGCAGGTCGTAGTTCTCGCCCGACAGGGCGAGCCAGAAGAATGGGTTGGCGTCGGCTTCCTGCTTGGCTACTACCGGCTCTTCGACGTCCTCCGGCAGCCGATCCCGTACCCGGGATACCTTGTCTCGCACGTCTTGGGCGGCGGCCTCCACATCCCGTTCGAGATTGAACTCGAGGGTGATGTTGCTGACCTGCTCCTGGCTGCCGCTGGTCAGAGTGCGCAGTCCTTCGACAGTGCTGAGCTCCTCCTCCAGAATGTCGGTCACCGCCGATTCCACGACCTGCGGGTTCGCACCCGGGAGCACGGTCGTGACCGAAACGATGGGCGGGTCGACGTCGGGATACTCCCGAACCGAAAGCCGGGTGTAGCCGATCGCGCCGAAGAGCACCAGGGCCAGACTCACCATGCTGGCGAACACCGGGCGCCGGATCGAGATGTCGGAGATTTTCATGGGGACGGGCGCTCCTGGAGACCCGGCACACTACGGCGCCCCTGACGGGGAGATTCAGCCGGGGCGGGCGATCCGATAGATTGCTGACTGTCCTCGTCCCCCAGGCTATGGCCGCCCAGAAGCTGAGCGCGCGTCAGCAGGCGCAACTCGCTTTTCTGCAAACGCTTCCACCGAAGTTCCAGCGCGTGCATGCCGTGATCGAGCAGATGGCGGCCATGCACGCCGACGACGTCGTGGTCCGCGGGTTCATCCGCGGCCTCGAGGAGATTAAGGGAAACGCGGCCGCCCTCAACCTCGGCTCGCTCGCCGACACCGCGGGGCTCATGGCAACGATGGCCCGACGCGGAGGCGGACTGCAGATGAAAGTGCGGGGACTGCGCGAACTGTTGGGGAGTCTCAAGTTCAACTATGAGGGCGCGCTCCGGCAGGCTACCACGCCGGAGCCGGCGCCCGACCATCCGGCGCCAGGCGGCTAACGCCGGCGAGTCAGCAAGCGATCGACGACCGGCCCGGCGATGAGGACCCCCATGGCGTTCACGACGCCGCCGATGAGTAGCGACACGAAGGTCAGCGCGAACAGAATCGCCCCCGCGCCGATGGCCGCAAACAGCACGCCGAACCAGTACACGTTGGATCCTTGGTGGAGGGCTCGATGACCGCAGTCGGTAGATTACCCAGCCGCGGAAGTGGCCGCAACCGCCGCCTTCATCACTCTCGAGGTAATTTCATGCGTATGAACGTCCTCTTGTTCGCCGCCGCCACGGCGCTTGCGACGACCGCGCCGCTCGCGGGTCAGGCGCAAACCAAGCCTGCCAAGCCGGCTGCCGATCCCGACCGTGCCGTGGCCGGCGGCGGCACGCTTCCTCGCGGCTGGGCGGTACGGACCGACGCCAAAGGGAAGGAGCCGGACATCAAGTTTGTCACCATGGATCCGGGCTGGCACATCACCCTTGGCCCGGCGGCGCTGTTCTATCGCCCCACCGACAAGGTCGAAGGCCAGTTCACCGCGGCCGCGCAGTTCACCCAGACCACGGCGCCGAGACACGCCGAGGGGTACGGCATCTTCGTCGGGGGGCAGAGCCTCGAGGCGGACCCCCAGCAGAAGTACACCTATTTCCTGGTTCGCGGCGACGGCAAATACCTCATCAAGAAGCGGGACGGCGCCAACGTGATGAACCTGATCTCCGCCTGGACCTCTCACCCGGCCATTGTAAAGCAGGGACCGACCGGTGAGGCGACCAATCGTCTCGAGGTGACTCTCGACAAGACCAGGCTGGTGTTCCGGGTGAACGGCAAGGAGGTGTATTCTGCCGACCCGCGACTGATAGATACCAAAGGAATCGCGGGCCTCAGGGTGAATCACAATCTGGACCTGCACCTGCGAAGCTTCGAGGTGAAGAAGCTCTAGCGCGAGCTGGTTACCCCGCGCTGGCGTTGACCGACGCCAGCGCTTCCTCCGCGGCGGCGCGGACCGCGCCATCCGCCTCCCGAGCCACCCGCTCCAGCGCACCCACGGCATGGCGTGAGTTGGCATGCGCCAGCGCTCGCACCGCTTCGAGCCGCTGGGCTCGGCCATATCCGCCACCCGTGATCGTTCGTGCCGTGACCGCCACCATGGCGAGCGCCGCGCAGGCCTCTGGAGTGCCGATCGCGGCCAACGCGCCCGCCATCGCTCGCCAGGCCGCGGCGTCCCGTTCGGTTTCCAGTGCCGCCACGATGGGCATCGCGAACGATGCCAGCCGCCGGCCCCCGATCGCGTCGGCCGCCGCTGCACGGGTCGCCGCGGTCGCGTGTCCCAGCGCCGCGTGCAGGGCATCGCCTGATTCTGCGGCCGGGAAGGCGGCGATGGCGTGCACTACGGCGGATCGCACCCGCGGGTCGGCGTGGTCCAGCAGCGGACGCAGCAGTGGCAACGCCTCGGGCAGGCCCATCATGCCCAGGATGCCCGCGGCATGGTGTACCTCGTGCCACGCCCGGCTCTCGAGCAATGGGGTGACCGCGGCATAGGCTTCGGGCAGGCTGCCCAGCGCGTCGTGAAGAAAACGCCGCGCGCCGACCACTTCGCTGCGGCAGACGGCATCGAGCATTACCTCGATCCCGTCGGTTCCCGTCCACCGAAGCACCTCCCCCGCAGCCGCGCGGTCCGCCGGGTCCCGAATTGCATGATCGACGAACTGAGCCAGCACGGCGCGCGAGAGCTGCCGACGAGTGAGAATCCCAAAAGTGCGCCGTTCGACCGCCGGTACCCGAGGCGACAGGTCGATGAGAGTCCGGGCATGCTCGATGGCCTCGCTCCAGGCCCCCGTCGCGATCGCGCGTCCGAGCAGCCCGCCAAGCAGCCCGATGTCGGCCTCCTGCTGCTTCAGCAACCGGAGCCGTCGCTCGCCGGTCTTGCGACGGTCGCCTCCCCGGCGCCGCTCCCGCCCGGCGTACTTAGCCGCCGGCCTTTGCCGGCGGTCGCGCTGGGCCCTGCGCTCGCCGTCCGCCCGGGCCGGGGAGTAGGTCGGGGGCTGGTCGAACTCCGGCATCCGCTCAACCACCGGAAAACGCTCGAGCTCGATCCCCGTCGCGGGGACCACCGGGGTCGAGTCGTGCGAGAACGCCCGAGCCAGCGTGAGCAGGTCCGCCGGATCGGCGCTTGGGGCCACCCGGAGCACGTCGATATATCGCGCACGCATGCGACCTTGGAGGGTCAGATCCTCGCCTGGCTCTCCCCGGTCGAACCCGGCCTCGACCACTACCGGCTCCGCCGCGACCGCGCGGAGCGCCGCGGTCAAGGCAAGCTCCTGGGCGGCGTCGTTGCCGGGGTCCACCCGAAGCATGGCGACGAGGTCGCCGAATCGTGCGATGAAGGTGTCGGTTGCGTTCACCCGGCCGGCAGGAAGAGGACGGACCCAAAAGTGCACCGTTCATACCAATGAGGGTTCATTGGCGCGAGGGCGCAAACCGATGCCGAATCGTACCCTGCGGTCGCGTTGGCGCCAAGTCGGGCCGGTAGTTGTGTGGACTACCTCGTTGCGCTCCCGCCCCGCTAGGATATCCTAGGCCCATGGACTACCCCATTGCCACCGCTGAAATGTCGGAGCTTGCGGCGGCATTGCTCCAGGGCGTCATCACCGCCGGACTGGCCACGCTTTGCTGGTTTCTGTACCGCCGGTACCGGAAACCCTATCTCGCATGGTGGACCGCCGCTTGGACGCTGTACGTCCTCAGGCTCTTGGCGATCGCGAGCTTCCTGCTCACGCACGACTGGAGCTGGCTCTACTGGCATCAGGTGGTCACGGGGTGGACCGCCCTGGCGCTCCTCGGCGCGGCGCTGGTTTTCTCCCGGGGCTTCCGCTTGCGGTGGCGCCATCTTCCATTGGCGCTCTTTCCGCCGCTCTGGTCGTACGTGGCCATCTATCGGATCGATGACTTCGGCTGGGCGGCGGGCCCGGCAGTTGGTTTCCTCAGCCTGGCCACCCTTTGGACCGGCTGGGTGTTCCTGTCGTATCATCGGCGGGTCGGATCGAGCGGCGCCGCACTCCTGGCCGCGTCATTCGCGCTCTGGGGACTGCATCACCTGGACTACCCGTTCCTGCGCGCTCGCGGAGCGTGGAGTCCATGGGGCTACTACCTCGACCTCCTGTTTGCTCTGTTCGTGGGCGCGGGAATCCTTCTCCTGGTGCTCGACGACCTCCGCCGCGGGCTGGGGGCTCTGGCCGCTTTGTCGGCCGACCTTCAGCGACGCGGGCGCGAGCGACCAATCCTCGACGCGCTGCTGGAGCGGCCGCTCGCGCTTCCAGCGGTAACCGGCAGCGCGTTGTACTTGATCGAGAACGGGGCCGGCCGCTTCGTCGGCGGTGCGGGGGCCTGTGCCACCTGGCCCACATCCGAGCCCGCCGGGCCGCCCGCCGTCGTGGCTGAGGCGATGGCGACCGGAAAGCCACGGCTGGCGGCGAACTGGCCCGGCCCAGCCCCGACGAACGGGGTGCCTCATCCCTATGCCGCGGTGCTGCCGGTCTCGAGCGGCAACACCGTAACCGGCGCTCTGGTCATCGTTGGTGAGGCGCGGGATCCGTTCGCCGCTCTCGACGAGGATTTTCTGGTGGCGCTCGGCCGGCAGGTCGGCGCGGCGCTGGAACACGACGCCCTCTACGAACGGCTCGAAGCCCGGACCAGCGAGCTCGAGCGGCTGTCGATGCGCATGCTGGCACAACACGAAGACGAACGCCGTCGCTTGTCGCGTGAGCTGCACGACGAGACGGCCCAGCTCTTTTCCGCGGTCAAGATGGAGCTGGCGCTTCTTCGCGATGGGGCCTGGCCCGACGCCGCGGCCCGGCTGGAGCGATCGCTCGCGCTGGTGGACGCCGGCATTCAAAGCATCCGGCGGGTCACACACGACCTTCGGCCCACGCTCCTGGACGACCTCGGCCTTGTCCCCGCGCTACGGTCCCTGGTAAGCGAGTTCGGCGAGCGGAGCGGCGCGTCCGTGGAACTGTCGGCTCCTCCGGTCCTGCCACGGCTTGACCCTCAGACCGAGCTCGCCGTCTTCCGCGCCCTTCAAGAGGCCCTCGCCAACGTGGCCCGGCACGCGGGGGCTCGCTCGGTTCGTGTCGCGATCGCCGTCGACCGGGAGGGCGTCGTGATGCTCGAGGTCCGGGACGACGGCCGCGGACTTCCACCGGGGAGCGAAACCAGCGCATTCGAGCAGGCGGGCCACATGGGGCTTGCCGGTATGCGCGAACGCATCGCGGCCCTCGGCGGGCGGGTGGAGTTGCGGAGTCGGCCGGGAAACGGACTGACAGTCTCGGTGTATGTCCCGACGGCCGCGGGAGCGTGTTCGTGAGTGGGGGCGTCATTCGCGTCCTCGTGGCCGACGACCACGGCGTCGTGCGTGAAGGCATCCGGCACGTGCTCGAACGGGAATCGGGGTTCGAGGTCGTCGCCGAAGCCGCGAACGCCATGGACGCGATGGCCCTAGCGGAGACGCTCCGGCCCGATGTGATCGTCCTGGATATCTCGATGCCAGGGGAGTCGGGGCTCAAGCTTGCCGCGCGTCTCCGCGAGCGGGTACCCGAGTCCCGAGTGCTGATCCTGAGCATGCACGATCATCCCGAGTATGTCCTGGAAAGCGTTCGCGCCGGTGCGCATGGCTACCTGCTCAAGGACACGGCGGCGACTGAGCTGCGTGGTGCTATCCAGGCAGTCGACGACGGCGCCGCGTTTTATAGTCCGCCGGTGGCGCGGCAACTGAGCGCCGCGGTCAGGAACGAACTGGCACGGGAGCGCCGTAACAGTGATCTGGGAACGCTGACGCCCCGCGAGCGGGAAGTGCTGCAAGGGATCGCGCGGGGACAAACCAACAAGGAGATTGCCGCGGACCTGGGAATCGGCCACCGCACGGTCGAGACCCATCGCGAGAGCCTCATTCGGAAGCTCCGGATCCGCACCGTGGCCGGGCTGACCCGGTTCGCGCTCGAGCTGGGGCTGGTCGACGGCCAGTCCATCTGACCATCCCACCACCCAACCATCCGACCATCCGACATGCCCACGATCAAGACCGGCATCGTAATGATGAATCTCGGCGGACCGGCGACGCTCGATCAGGTCGAGCCGTTCCTGCTCGAGCTGTTTGCCGACCGCGAGATCATTCAGCTGCCGTTTCAGAGCTGGCTGGGACCGTTCATCGCTCGGCGGCGGGCTCCTAAAGTGCGAGCGCTGTATGCGCAGATCGGCGGTGGCTCTCCGATCCTGCGGCTCACCGAGGCGCAGGGCCGGGGAATGATCGAGCGGCTGGATCGCCGGTTTCCTGCCACGGCTCCGCACGGCTTCTACGTGGCGTTCCGCTACATCCAGCCGAGAAGCGAGGATGCGCTGCGCGCGATGCAGGCCGACGGTGTGGAGCGAGCGGTCGCATTCACCCAGTACCCGCAGTTCTCCTGCAGCACTACGGGCTCCAGCCTCAACGAGCTCTGGCGGGCCGCTGGTCGCGTCGGCCTCGCTGATCGCTTCGAGTGGAGCATCATCGACCGATGGCCGGTGCATCCGGGTTTCGTCACAGCCATGGCGGAGACCGTGCGGGAAGGATTGGCGGGCTTTTCGCTCGAGGAGCGCGGCGATGTGCTGCTCTTGTTCAGCGCCCACTCGCTCCCGCTCAACGTCATCGATCGGGGCGATTCATATCCCCAGGAAGTGGGTGCGTCCGTGCATCGCGTGATGGAGCACCTCGGATTCTCCAATCCCTATATCCTGGCGTATCAGTCCGAA
>DASSUE010000199.1:0-6315 GCA_035707305.1 Gemmatimonadales bacterium | reverse complement strand
CGTGGTCCGGCCCGACGGGAGTATCCGTTTCGTGAGCCCATCCGCGCGCCGGGTGCTCCGCTACGAGCCCAGCGCGGTCGAGGGCCGTTCCATCGCTGACCTGCTCCACGGTGACGACATCGACAATGCGCGTGCCTTCATCACCGAGACGGCGCGGACCCCGGGCGTCGGGGCCCCAGTGGAGTGGCGGTTCCGCCAGCCGGATGGCTCCGCGCTCCACGCGGAGATCATCGCGACCAATCTGCTGGACGAGCCCACGGTACGCGGGATTGTGCTCAACACCCGCGATGTGAGCGAGCGGAAGCGGCTGGAGCAGCAGCTCGTGCACCAGGCGTTCCACGATCCGCTCACCGGACTCGCGAACCGGGCGCTGTTCCGCGACCGGGTCAGTCACGCCCTCACGCTCGCGCGGCGGCACGGCCACGCACTCACAGTGCTGTTTCTCGACCTGGACGACTTCAAGAAGGTGAACGACAGCCTGGGCCACGAGGTGGGCGATCGGCTGCTCATCGCGGCGGCGGAGCGGTTCCGCTCTTGCAGCCGGGTGACCGACACGGTGGCTCGCTTCGGCGGCGACGAGTTCGCGATCCTGCTGGAGGAGCGCGGCGCGGTGGACGCGAGCGCACTGGTCGAACGGCTCCGCGAGGCGATGGAGCCGCCGTTCCTGCTGGGCGGGAACGAAGTACACGTGCATGCGAGCATCGGCATCGCCACCGCGACCGGCGCGGACACGGCCGACGACCTGCTCCGGAACGCCGACGTGGCCATGTACGCGGCCAAGCGGTCGGGTAAGGGACGCTCGGAGGTGTACCGGTCCGACATGCACGCGGCGGTGCACGAGCGGCTCGAGCTGGAGAGCGCGCTCGCGCTCGCGATCGAGCACAACGAGCTCACGCTGCACTATCAGCCGATCGTGTGCCTCCGGACCGGGCGGCCGCGCGGAGTGGAAGCGCTGGTGCGGTGGAACCATCCGCGGCACGGCTGCCTCCTGCCGCAGCACTTCGTGCCGCTGGCGGAGGAGACCGGCCTCATCCTCCGGCTCGGCGAGTGGGTGCTGACCGAGTCGTGCCGGCAGCTCGCCGACTGGCGCCAGGTGTTCGCCGGGCTCGACCTGAGCATCGCCGTGAACATTTCCGGGCGCCAGTTCCTCGATCCGCAGATCGTGAACATCACCCGTGACGCGCTGGACGCCTCTCGCGTCTCGCCGTCCTCGCTCACGCTCGAGATCACCGAGAGCGTGCTCATGCAGCAGACCGAGGCGATGCTCGAGCGGCTGGAGGAGCTCCGTCGGATCGGCGTGCGCCTGGCCATCGACGACTTCGGCACCGGCTACTCCTCGCTCGGCTACCTGCGGCGGTTCCCGCTGGACATGCTGAAGATCGCGAAGCCGTTCGTGGACGACGTCAGCGCGGGCGTCGAGCGCGCGGCGCTCGCCCGCGCGGTGGTCGGGCTGGGCGAGACGCTGGGACTTCGTACCGTGGCCGAGGGTGTGGAGCTGGCCGAGCAGCGCGCGGCGCTCACGCTGCTGGGGTGCGAGCTGGGTCAGGGCCACCTGTTCGCGGCGCCGATGCCGCCCGAGCGGCTCGAGGGATATCTGGCGCAGTGGAAGGAACCGCGCCGCCGGGTTCGCCGCCGCGCGTCATGAGGGAGTGCTGACCAGCCGCACTTTGATTCCTCCGTTGGTCGTGAGCCAGCGACATTCGAACCGCAGTCCCGTGGCATGCTCCAGCGACCGATCGGGTGAGAGCATGGTCACCCGCCAGGCGGCGCAGCGGGTGCGTACGACCTCGCCCAGCCGCGCGTAGAGCCCGCGCAGCTTCGCGCGGTCGCCGACCCGGACGCCGTACGGCGGATTGGTCACGAGATGACCCGGCCCGGCCGGCGGATCGAACACTGCCATCGTGGCCACGCGGAGCTCGACGTCGTCCGCCACCCCCGCCCGCTCAGCGTTGCTCGCCGCGGTGGCTACCGCGGCTTCATCGCGATCGGCGCCGACGATCGGGCCCAGCGCGCGGTCCAGCATCCGCGAGCGCGCGTCATCTCTGAGCCGCTTCCATCCCAGCGGGTCGAACTCCGGCCACCGCTCGAACGCGAACCGGCGGTCGAGCCCCGGTGCCCGCCGCCGGGCGATCCACGCGGCCTCGATTGGAATCGTGCCCGACCCGCAGAACGGATCCGCCAACGGGGCTCGCCCGTCCCAGCCGGATTCCAGCAGCATCGCGGCCGCGAGAGTCTCCCTGAGCGGTGCCTCGCCTCCCTCCAGGCGGTAGCCCCGGCGATGCAACAGCTCACCCGAGCTGTCCACGCTGATGGTGCACTCGTCGCGGAAAAGGCGGATGACGAAGAGCTGGGGGGCGACATTCTCGCCTGTTCTCGCCCTTTCTCGTCCGTTCTCGACCATTCTCGCCAATCGTTCCGCGACGGCATCCTGATGGTACAGCTTCGACTTTCTGCTCGTGACTCGGAACTCCGCGGTCGCCCCGGGCCCGAGGAACCGGTGCCAGGGCAGCCGTCTCGCCCGCCGTTCCAGCTCGTGGAAGGCGGACGCGTGGAACGCGCCCAGCCGGACTACCACCCGCGAGGCGGACCGAAGCTCGAGATTGGCGGTGTACAGTCCTGCCTTCCGCGCCCGGAACGCTACGCCGCCGGGCTCCACTTCGGTGGGAACGAGATCGAGCGTCCCCAGCTCCCGCGCCGTCACCCGCTCCAAGCCGGGCGCGGTGATCGCGTAGCAGTCGTACTCGGCTCGCATGCGGGTAAGCTACGGCGAACCGTCAGTGGCCGAACGTGTAGGTGTACTTGACTGCTACGGCCCGCGCCTGGGTCCCGGGCAGTGTGGGTGTGATCCGATCTCGGTCGGAATTGAGTCCGTGAGTGTAGACCAGCCAGAGATCGTTCCCCTCGCGAAAGTTGAAGCGCGCCCGCGCATTGATGCTGGTGAGGTGGGCCGCGGTGCTGTGCTGCACCACTACAGAGGTCGAGAGCTGCCGGCTCCAGGTCACGGCCGCCCGGGCGCGGAGCAGCTGGAGCGTCGCTTTCAGCCCGGCGATGCTGAGCCGCTCGTGCTCATACTCGCCGATCATGGTCAGAGGCGGCGTCGGATGCCAGGTCGCAACCAGTCTGCCCGACGTACGGTGACCACCGTAGAAGCCGCCGATGCTGCCCTCGCCGGTGAGGCTCACCGGCCCGCTGGTCGCAGTGGCAGCGGTTGCCCGGACCGAGGTGTCGTCGTAGTCGCCGGGCGGCACCACGAGGGTCTCGGACAGCGGGAGCGGCGTCAGCACCAGCTCGGAACGCCGTTCGACCAACCCGCTGAGCTCCGCCCCGCTCTTGAACTCCGCTGTCAGCTCGGCGGAGGCGGTGTAGGTCTGCACCTCGTCGGCATTCAGGTCCCACACCCGGTAGACGAACACCGCCGGTGTGACGACTCTGAGTGGTGAGCGTTCGGGCAGGAAGACACCGTACGCCACCTCCGCATCGGCCTTCATCAGGCCGTTGGCTTCCAGGAAACCGATCGGTGGATCGAACGTCTTGCCGATGCGAAGCACGCCGGTGGTGATGCCGACGCCCTGAGTGGTCCGCCGCTCCAGGCGAAGACCGAGCGCGGTGCGATCGAAGGTGGCGGGGGCAAGGGTGCTCGGTCCGGGCGACGTGGTGGATGCGGCCGCCGTGATCCGGGCGTAATACGGGCCGCCCAGGCGAAGCGAGCCGTCTATTCCTCCGGCTGCGGCATCGCGGGCGCCGACCCGCGAGGTGAACATCGCGCCCAGGTAGGACTCGGCGTTGAACACCCGCCGGCGGAACCGCGCGACGGCGAAGTTTTCGCCCAGCGACGCCCCATCCTGCCCGGCTTGCATGACCAGGAGACCGAGATCGGCCGGTCCCAGCCGGCCGACGACGCGCCCCCCGCCGTAGATCCGCACCGGCGAGCCGTCGTCGGCCAAACCGATGCGGCGGCTGTGAAACAGGCGATTGGTCAGGTCGAAATCGTAGGAGAACACCCCAGCGCGTTCGATGAAGAACTGGCGGCGTTCGGGAAACAGGAGCGGAAAGCGGGTCAGGTTGAGGCGCTGGTCATCCACTTCGGTCTCGGCGAAGTCGGTGTTGGCCGTGAGATCGAGATTGACATCGTTGCTCACCGCGAGCTTGAGATCGGCGCCCACCTCGTGCCTCAGGTCCGAGCCCGCGGTCCACTGTCCCAGGACGGGATCCATCCGGACGCGGCGGTCGTGGCCGCCCAGCGCGTACGGGGTGACCAGCAGCTGCCGGCGCGCTTCCACTCCACGGAACTCCACTTCCCGCCCCTGCGACGGCTTGAACTGGCCGAACGCCCAGCGCGGCTGCACCGCCGGAAAGATGACCCGCTCGTTCTTGGCCCAGATCAGCCGGTTGACGATGAGCCGCATCCGCACCACGCCGTCGACCGTCTGGTAGCGAAGCGTCGAGAACGGGATCCGGAACTCCGCGTACCACCCGGCCTCGTCCCTCCGGGCGCGCACGTCCCAGACGCCGTTCCAGGCGTTGGTGATGGAGTTGTCGCCTTCGGCGTCGTTGGCGACGGAGAAATCGAGTCGGGGCCCCGCCGGCGTGGTCGAGAAGGTGACCGCGTTCTCGCTGTCGTTGAACGTGTCGATGATGACGTTGATGAAGTCGCCGCCGTCGTCCTGGTCGCGCGTGCGGGTCCATGCCTTCACGCCGCTGGGGTCGCGATGGTAGAGCGCGGCACCGACGTACAGCGCGCGGCCGTCGTGGGCGACGCGCACGTCGGTGGACTCGCTCGGCGCCAGCCCGAACGTCGGCTTGTACATGGTCATCGGCAACGGAGCGAGCGATGCCCACACCGGCTCGTCCAGCCGTCCGTCGATCTCCGGGGGCCGCTCGATCCTCTCGATCAGAAACGGGTCCTGGGCGACGAGCACGGCATCGGACGCGCCGGCCAGCACGAGCAGCAGCGTGACTCCGATCGAGCGCATCATGCGGATGGCTGAATTTTGTCCGACCAGCGGTACATTGGGCAAATGCGCGATTCGGACGGTTCACATGCATGACGGGCATGCCTGAGCCCGGGTTCCATCGCCCCTGCCGGCGCTGACCGCCATGCCCGAGCTCCCCGACGTCGTGGTCTATATCGAGCGGCTGGCGGCGCACCTTGTCGGCCGCGAGCTGGTACGCGCGAGGATGTTGAACCCGTTCGTGCTCCGGTCGGTGGACCCGGCCCTCGCCGAGCTGGAAGGCCGACGGGTCCGCGACATCCGGCGACTCGGCAAGCGGATCGTCTTCGGGTTTGAGGCCGATCTCTTCCTGGTGATGCACCTGATGATCGCCGGGCGACTCCGCTGGCTCGCACCGGGCGGGAAGCCGCCGGGGAAGATCTCGCTCGCCGCCTTCGAGTTCGAGCACGGCATGCTGGTGCTCACCGAGGCGGGGAGCAAGCGCCGGGCGTCGCTCCACCTCGTCCGGGGCTCGGAAGCGGTCGCGGGCTTCGACCGGGGCGGACTCGAGCCGCTCGAGGTCGGTGTCGATGCCTTTGCCGAGCGGATTCGGAGCGAGAACCGCACGTTGAAGCGCGCGCTCACCGATCCGCGGCTCTTCAGTGGCATCGGGAACGCCTACTCCGACGAGATCCTTCACCGCGCCCGCCTCTCACCACTCCAGCACACGGCCAAGCTCGGCGACGGCGCGGTGGCCACGCTCTACGAGGCGACCCGGGCGGTGCTCCGCGAGTGGACCGAGCGGATCCGCGCCGAGGCCGGCGAGGGGTTTCCCGAGAAGGTCACGGCGTTTCGTGAAGGGATGGCGGTGCACGGCCGGTTTGGGGAGCCATGTCCGGTGTGCGGCGCGCCGGTCCAGCGGATCCGGTACGCCGACAACGAGACCAACTACTGCGCGCGGTGCCAGACGGGTGGCCGGGTCCTCGCTGACCGGTCGCTTTCCCGCCTCCTCGGCGCGGACTGGCCACGGTCCATCGACGAGCTCGACTGAACTGCTCACCACGGAAGCACGGCCCCCGTCGCGAAACGAACCGTCTGGGCCGAAACCGCGATGTTCCGCGGCGACCCCGCTCACCTGGGCGTCTACCCGGTCTCCGGTGTGCCGCGGCTGGGCGGACTCGCGTGGCGCACCGCTACCGAGGGCACGGTGCGATCCTCGCCCGCCGTGACCCGCCTGGGTCAGGTCGTACGGCGGCGCGCCGGGCACCGGATTCGTGTATCTCTGGGGCCTCGAGGTGTTGCCCGAGCTGCTGCCGCAGGTGCGTGCCGTGGCCGACTACGGCATCTGGACCCCGGCGCGATGATATTACGCGAATGGATCAAT
>DASSUE010000198.1:0-2318 GCA_035707305.1 Gemmatimonadales bacterium | reverse complement strand
GGGGGGGGGGGGGGGCAAGGGTGGCATCCGCATGTTATATTTATACACTTTGCCCGGAACCTGGGCTCACCTCAGCGTCGGGAGCGGCAGTGGCGGAACTGGAGATCAGGGACATCTCGATCATCGGCGGCGGCCCCACCGGTCTGTTCGCGGCATTCTACGCCGGCATGCGGGGCGCGTCCGCGCGCATCATCGACGCGCTGCCGGCCCTCGGCGGGCAGCTCCTCGCTCTCTATCCCGAGAAGTACATCTTCGACGTCGCCGGCTTTCCCAAGGTGCTCGCGAAGGACCTCGTGCGGGACATGGTGGCGCAGGGTCTCCAGTTCGGCGCCGGCACCCACCTGGGCGAAGTGGTCACCGGGCTCACTCGGGTGGAGGATGACGGGGTAGGGATCGGCCATTTCGTGCTGCAGACCTCGGACGGAGACTACGCCTCGCGCACCATCGTGATCGCCGCCGGCATCGGGGCGTTCGAGGCCCGCCGGCTGGGCATCGACGACGAAGACCGGTTCGAAGAGAAAGGCCTCTACTTCAAGGTGCTCGACCCGCGCCAGTTCGAGGGCAAGCGGGTGCTGCTGGTCGGCGGCGGCGACTCTGCCTTCGACTGGGCGGTGAATCTCCAGGGTGTGGCGCAATCGGTGATGCTGATCCACCGGCGCGACGGGTTCCGGGCCCACCAGGCGACGATCAACCAGGTGCAGGAGCTGCACCGGGAAGGCCGGTGCGAGCTGCGGACCTTCTGGGAAGTGACGATGCTGCACGGCAACGGGAAGGTCGAGGCCGTGACGATCCGGAACAACAAGACGAAGGAGGAGGAGACCTTCGACGTCGACGCCGTCATTCCGCTGCTCGGCTTCCACTCCGACCTCGGCGCCATCAAGGAGTGGGGTCTCGACACCGAGAAGGCCGACATCAAGGTCAACCAGACGATGGAGACCAACGTCCCCGGCATCTACGCCGCGGGGGACATCACCAGCTACCCGGGCAAGCTGAAGCTCATCGCCACCGGCGCGGCCGAGGCCTGCATCGCGGTGAACAACGCGGTGCACTACATCAATCCCAAGGCGAAGGTGAACCCGGGGCACAGCTCGAACCTGGCGATCTTCGGGCAGACGGAGTGACGGGCGGGCGGTAAGGCGGTAAGACGGTAAGACGGTACGACGGTACGACCCTAGGAACAGTGTCACCCTGAGCGCAGCGAAGGGGGCCATGCCCGATATGGTCCCCTTTGTGTCTTCTCCGCGTAGTAACTTGGGCTCGGGAGGAGCCCGCTACCCCTTAGGGTCTCAACCCGGAAGTGAGCGAGGGCCCTCCCGATCCAGGTCCGCTGAGCCCGTACAGTTGTCTGGAGATCACTCCGCACCCACAAGGCCGGGCCATCGTGACCGTTACCCGGGAGACACTATGGCTCCGCTCTACCTCGGGCTGGATGTGGCCAAGGCTACCGTGCAGCTCGCCAGTGAGCCGGCCGGTCTTGGCGGCCAGTTCGCGACCGATCCCAGTGGGCTGGCGGCTCTGGTCACCCAGTGTCAGGCCCAGCCCGTCGCGCTCATCGTGCTCGAAGCCACCGGCGGCTATGAGGCGCCCGTCGCCGCGGCGCTCGCCACCGCGGGCTTGCCGGTCGCGGTCGTCAATCCGCGCCAGGTGCGCGACTTCGCCCGGGCGTTGGGCCGCCTGGCGAAGACCGATCGGATCGATGCCCAGGTGCTGGCGCTCTTCGGCGCCCGCGTGCAGCCCGCGCCGCGACCGCTCCCCGATGAGGGCACCCAGGAGCTGGAGGCCGTGCTGCTGCGTCGGCGCCAGTTGCTGGACATGCTCCACGCCGAGCGCCAGCGGCTGCCCCACGCCCGCGGGCGCGAGGTACGGCGGAACCTGCGAGCTCACATTCGCTGGCTGGAGCACAGCCTGATCGACACCGATGCCACGCTGGAGGCGCTGATCCAAGCCAGCCCACTGTGGCGGGTCCAGGACCACCTGCTCCAGAGTGTGCCCGGCGTGGGGCCCACCTTGGCCCGCACCCTCCTCGCTCAGCTGCCGGAGCTCGGCCACCTCGATCGCCGCCAGATCGCAGCGCTCGTAGGCGTCGCGCCCCTGGCGTGCGACAGCGGCACCCATCGCGGGCGGCGCCAGTGCTGGGGCGGACGGCCCGCGCTCCGCTCGGTGCTCTACATGGCGGCCTTGGTCGCGGCCCGCTGGAACCCGGTGCTGCGCGCCTTCTATGCTCGCCTGCGGGCCGCGGGCAAACCGGCCAAGGTCGCCCTCATCGCCGTCGCCCGTAAACTTCTGACCATCCTGAACGCGATGCTCCGGGACCAACG